>NZ_JBALMG010000024.1:5925-19744 GCF_036963225.1 Bacillus sp. JJ783
GTAAAAGTAATTCCTGATACTACACATTTGTTACACTGGGATAAACCAGAAGTTGTTATAGAGGAAATTAAAAGTAATTGGATTTAGACGATTCATACTAAAGTTGTAGTTTTTATATAAAAAATCAATCCTTCCGTTTGATTTTATCTATTTATAATTGTAATACAATAAGAATAGATAATAAGAAACAAGGGGGAATGTAACGTGATTACACATATATCAGATATAAAACTACAAACGGTTTCTATAGAAGGGGTAAAACAAGTTTATAAAGACATATTATCTTTTCCGATAAAAAAAGAAACCGCATCATTTATTCAATTTGAAGTAACACCGTATACAACCATTAGCTTTCAAGAATTATATGAACCAATTGCCCCTGCACATTTCGCCTTTGAGATCCCATATTCAAAGTTTCATGAAACGGAAAAATGGCTTAAAGAGTCTGGATTACTCATTGTGAAATGGAAAGATGGTCATACAATTGGTGAGGAGAATGGTCTATTCAATTTATACTTTAAAGATGGTGATGGAAATCTTCTCGAAATTATCGCACATAGTTATATAAAAGAAGACGTATTAGTTCCCCATTCACCGTTAAACATTTTATACGTAAGGGAAATCGGTCTTCCCGTTAAAAGTGTACCTGTATTTACGGAATGGTTGAAATCAAATCTAAATATGAAAACGATGGAAGAGGGAGAGATTTTCAACTTTGTTATAGGTGGCACTGCATATATCGTTGCAACTTGGTGGCAGCGTCCTTGGATTCCAATTGCGATGAGAGCTTTACCACCAAAAGTACACGTATCTTTCGGAACACCTGATTACGCATTTTTAAAACGAATCCAAAATAATTTTAAGAAAAACAGTGTTCCATTTGAAAATAAACATAATGAAGTATTATTTATTCAACAGGGGTATACATTTTCTATTTTGCATACACCTGAGTTTCATTCCGATATTCCTAGAAAATTAAACTTGCCACTTTCTATATAATTATAGGAAGTGGTGAGTTTTTTGCATTTTCATGAAGAAGGGTTTCAGCATAATTAAATAAAAAAGCCGACTTTCAATCCATAATTCTGGAAGGAATAGTTGGCTTTTCTTAATTTCTACACTGTTTTTCGCTTATCTTAATCCAAAAGTTTTACGATTCTTTTTAAATTAACGGTGAATATGGCCATTGCTCCTTTTAATTCCATACCAATTAGATCCGAGGATGAAGCCACATCGTACCCGTGTTACCCTCAAAACTCATTATTTTTATTAACTCCTTTGATGGCACTCGCTACCCCAATAGCAATGAGATTAATGCAATTACAGTTGAAGAGGCTGAATGTTTCTTCAGTAAATTTTTATTTTAGTTTACTGAATTAATTGATTTATTCACTGGGCTTTTTTCGTTCTTTATATCGTAATGGAAAATGAGTGAATGTTAATAGTTATTAAAATCTTCGGATCCTTGAATCTCAATATGGGTGAATAGTGGCGAAAAAAATAAATTGAAAATTACGAAAATTAATATTGCGCTCGTTTTTCACCTCTGATATATTATATTTAAGTGAAAATTCACTAAATTATTACTTTTATTTACTAAAAATAGAAAAAGAGGTAATCATATTGGTAACATTAAATGAAATTGCCAAAAAGGCACAGATATCAAAAACGACTGTATCAAGAGTGTTAAATGAGGATCAAACTTTATCCGTTACAGAAGAGACTCGGAAAAAAATCCTTAAGGCTGCAGAAGAGCTAGATTACATACCTAAAAAACAACGAAATATAGAAAAAAAAATTACCAATCCTAAGCAGTACGGAAAAATTGGGCTTTTGATGTATCTTTCTCAGGAATCGGAATTTGATGATCCATATTTTTTGGCCATTCGTAATGGAATTGAAAAGAGGATGATTGAATTGGGAATTGAACTATCGAAAATGTTGAGACCTCCTTTCAATAAAAAGGATCTAGAAGGATTGGATGGATTAATAGTAGTAGGAGTCATAGGTCAAGAAGAGGTGGAAAATCAAGTAAAGCAAGTACAACATTTAGTGTTTGTCGATGTATCTCCTGACGAACAACTATATGATTCAGTGGTGATAGATTCTGAAAAAGCTACTGAAAAGGTTATTCAATACTTATTGGATTTAGGACACAAAAAAATAGGCTATATTGGTGGTCAATCATATACCATTGGTGGATTATCTGGAAAATTAGAGATTCATGATGTACGAAAAAGAACATATGAAAAAATGCTAACGGAACAGGGATTATACAACCCGGAATATACTTATATTGGAAAATGGACAACGAAAGATGGCTTAACGCTAATGGAGGAAGCGATCCATTCAGGGAATCTCCCTACCGCCTTTTTCATTGGAAGTGACCCTATGGCCATTGGTGCTTTGAAAGCTTTAACGGATTCAGGATTAAAAGTTCCTGATGATATCGCAATCTTTGGATTTGATGGGATTGAATTATGCGAATTTGTTACTCCTCCATTATCCACTGTAAAAGTTCATACCGAGGAGATGGGGAAAGTAGCAGTAAATCTTCTAGTTGAACGCATTGGTGGGAGAACACTGCCATTAAAAGTGGTGGTTCCGACTAGTTTGATTATCAGAAAAAGTTGTGGAGGTGAGGGAATTTAAAAAATTTTTAAGAAGAATGAAAGCGCATTCTTAAAGTTAGGTCTAAAGATTGTTTTACAAAAGACAAAATTGATCTTCAAAAAATGATAGGGGGATTTATGTTGAAAAAAAGAATATCGTTATTATTAATTTTAGCTATTTCTTTTGCAATGCTGCTTTCTGCTTGCGGGAACAGTGAGAAATCTTCTAGTCAAGGTAAAAGTGGGGAGAAGGTATTACGCTTTGCTACATGGGATACTGGAGAGAGTCTCAAATACCAACAAGATATTGCGAAAAAGTTTGAAAAGGCGAATCCAGGAGTGAAAGTGCAAGTTGAAGCATATGCTGACGGGTTTGAGGATAAGCTGGCTGCTTCTTTCGGAGCAAAAAATCCCCCTGATGTCATGTATATGTGGAATTATCCAGATTACTATAAATCTCTGGAGCCACTTGATGACTACGTAAATAAAGACAGTAGTTTTAAAACAACTTTTGATGATTTTTATACGAATATTCTAAACTATCATAAATTTAAAAATACTACCTATGGATTTCCAATTGGTTTTACTACTCGCGTCATTTATTACAATAAAAAACTTTTCCAAGAAACAGGGGTACCTCTTCCTACTTCTGGTTGGACTTGGGAGCAGTTCAGTGATGCAGCGAAAAAGTTATCCAACCCTGAAAAGAAACAATATGGGTTTGTTCTCTCTTCCAAAAAAAATTCATATGCATTCCAAGAATATGTATGGAGTAATGGGAGTAGTTTCATTAGTCCTGATGGCAAAAAGGTAGATGGATATATGAATAGTTCAAAAACACAAGAAATCCTTAATGGCTTTCAACATATGATTGATGAAAATAGTGCTATTGTGTCTGATAAAGTCACTGAAAGTTTCAAATCAGGGAAAATCGCTATGATCGAGAACGGCATTTGGCCTTTAGAAGATTTTAAAAAGGCTGGCATGGATTTTGGAACTGCAGAAATTCCATCCTTTCATGGACAACCTTCAAAGGGTGTTATCCATTCTGCAGGAATTGCAATGGCCAAAGACTCTAAAGAAAAAGATCTAGCCTGGAAATTTATCAAATACTTTGTATCAGCAGAAGCAGCAGAAATGAGAAAGACTGATATGCCAGTACTTAAGAGTGTGGTTTCCGAACAAAGTCATAAAAATGATCAGTTATTAAGTACATTCTATACTATGCTTGAAAGATCATCAGATACTCCGGGCTTTTTACTTACAAACAAATGGACAGAAGTTGACAAAAAACTAGATTATGCAATTAGCAGTGTATTATTAGGGCAAAATTCAGCAGATAAAGCCTTGAATGAAGCGGTTAAATTAACAGAGCCTGCACTAAAAAAATAGTTTAAGAGAAAGAAGGGGATCATTTCATGATTATAAAAACTGAAAATAAAATAACTCAAACGGTTCCCGAACGACCCATATCCATTCTATCAAAGATTAGATGGGGAGACCTTACTCCCTATCTATTCATTTCTCCTTGGATCATTGGTTTCATCTGTTTTACGTTCGGACCCTTGATTTTTTCTCTTATCATAAGCTTTTTTGATTGGCCTACTGTTGGAACCCCAACGTTTATTGGTTTCAAAAATTATGTTGATATGTTTACAAATGATCCAGTGTTTTGGCAATCTTTAGGAGTTACCTTTAAGTTTGCTGCTATTTTAGTACCGTTAAACATCGGTATTGCTCTCTTGCTAGCTATATTATTAAATCAAAAAGTAAAATGGCTTTCAGGCTATAGAACGATATTCTATCTTCCTACGGTTGTTTCGGGAGTAGCCCTTTCAATGATTTGGTCATGGATGTACGACGGAGAATACGGTTTACTAAACTATCTACTATCATTAATAGGCATTAATGGACCAAACTGGCTAAATGATCCAACCTGGTCACTTTTTGCCATCGTGTTTGCAGGTATTTGGGGGCAAGGGACTATGATGCTGATATTCTTAGCCGGTTTAAAAAATATACCGAAAGACCTATATGAAGCTGCAGATATAGATGGTGCAAGTAAATGGCACAAGTTCAGTAAAATAACACTTCCGATGCTGAGTCCAACCATTCTGTTTAATGTCATTACTGCTATCATTTCAGCATTTCAACAGTTAACACTCGCGCTTGTTCTAACAGGTGGAGGGCCTTTAAGAAAGACGTATTTCTATGCGATGTATGTTTATGAAAATGCTTTCAAGTATTTTAAAATGGGTTATGCATCCGCAAATGCTTGGTTTATGTTCTTAATTATTTTGGCTCTTACATTACTGGTTTTCAAATCGTCTAATACTTGGGTTTACTATGAAAATGAGATGAAAAAGAAACAAAAATAGGAAAGGAGGAATATGATGATTACGAGAAGTATAACAACGAAGGTTATTGTACATACAATACTGATTATTTTTTGTTTATTTTTTATCGCACCATTTCTTTGGATGTTCATTACAGCTGTAAAAACCCCTGCTGAGACATTTGTTTTTCCTCCGAAACTAATTCCGTCTCAGTTTGAATTTAGTAATTTTTATAAAGCCTGGACTGTTTTACCTTTTACAACATTTCTGAAAAATTCTTTGATTGTTACAGGATTAGGCATCATCGGACAACTATTATCATCTTCTTTAGTAGCTTATGGATTTGCCAGATTCAATTTTAAAGGAAGGGACATTCTTTTTCTAATTTTACTAGCAGGAATGATGATTCCCTGGGATGTAACTGCAATTCCCTTATATATGGAATTTAATCAGTTGGGCTGGATTAATACTTTAAAACCACTGATTGTTCCTAACTTTTTTGGATCACCCTATTTCATTTTTTTACTTCGCCAATTTTTATTAGGAGTTCCGAAAGAAATGGAAGAAGCAGCGCTCATAGACGGGGCGAACCATTTTCAAATTTTTTATCGGATATTCATTCCGTTAATGGCTCCAGTATTGGTGGTTGTCGGTGTGTTTCAAATGTTAGGCTCATGGAATGATTATTTAGGACCATTAATTTTTCTGAACGATCAAAGTAAATACACTTTAACGTTGGGACTCATGCAATTCAAAGGGATGTTTGGAGTTGATATGACTTCTATCATGGCTTCGACTCTATTAATTTGTATTCCTCCCATTATAGTATTTTTTATAGCACAGCGCTTTATCCTGGATGGTGTTCAAAATACAGGTATCAAATAATGTTTATTTCCTGCCTGATCAAGGAAGACAGAAAGGAGGAAGTGGGCCGTGATCGCAAGGATTTATCATTTATTAGAATGGATTATGAAATTGTTATGTCTTAATTTGTTGTGGATTGGATTTACATTGATTGGTTTTGGGGTGTTTGGATTATTCCCATCGACTGTTGCGATGTTCCAATTAATAATGGATTTGATCAATAAAAAGGATACAAAAATGGTAGCAACTTTTTGGAATTCCTATCAATCTAATTTTAAAAAATCGAACAAAATGGGTTTTGTCATCGTTTTAATAGGATCGATACTTATGACGGATCTTTATTTTTTTCAAATGTATGACACCTTGGTAAGTAGGGTTCTTTCCCTTATGAGTTTGTCAATGCTTTTATTTTATGTAGTGAATTTACTCTATATTATTCAGACATTTAATCATTTTGAAGTAAAAACATTTCATTATTTTAAATATGCCACATTAATAGGCATAGCAAATCCGATAAAAACGATCATGATCATCATCACTCTCATTCTGATGTCACTTCTTTTTTTAATATATCCAGGTCTATTATTCATGTTTGGTGGTAGTGGTATTGCACTAGTCATCGTATTGTTTACAAAAAATATTTTTGCTCGCTTAAAAGGTGTAGCTCTATAATTCAATATTCTAAAAAAAAAAAAGAGGAGGAGAGGCTATGATCACACAAAAGGTAAACATTGAGGCCATTCATGAAGAGAGTGTCAAAGTCAAAATTGACCAAAGAGAAGAAAATGGAGTTTTATTTGTTCATATTCATATAGGATCAGAACAACCCATTCAATTCCCAAAAGTTAATTTAGTTTGGCATCACCCAATTGTTGATATTCAATCATATTGGCATCCAGGATCCTCCCGTAGTAAAAGTTTCGGTGTGGATTGGGATGGCGGGTTTTCTTCTAAAGCAACAGTATTAGCCCCGGTTGGCTGTTTCTATAATCAAGAAGGACAAAACAGGCTGGCTGTAGCATATTCCAATGCGATGGATACTGTTAATTTTAATTTGGGCGTCCACGAAGAAACTGGAACGATGAAAGCGCAAATCACATTATTTACAGAGCCATCCAAAGTTCAATCATCCTATGATGGAGTGATTCGAGTCGATATGAGGGATATTCCTTATTATCAAGCAATCCAAGATATTTCCGTGTGGTATGAGGAAATGGATGGATATGGGCCATCCTTTGTTCCAGAAACTGCGAAGCTTCCTATGTATTCGACATGGTATAGCTTCCATCAGGACATATCTGATGATGAAATCGAGAAACAATGTGAGATTGCGAAACAGTTAGGTTGTGGGGCTGTTATCGTTGACGATGGCTGGCAGACAGAAGATGATCATCGTGGTTATGCTTATTGTGGAGATTGGGAAGTGTCTCCTAAAAGAATTGTGGGCATGAGGGAACATGTTGAGAGAGTACATGATTTGGGGATGAAATATTTATTGTGGTATAGTGTACCATTTGTGGGGATCTATTCAAAGACATGGGAGCGATTCCGAAGTAAAATTTTATATTTCAGTGATAATCTCCAAGCAGGAGTTTTGGATCCACGTTACCCAGAAGTCAGGGAATATTTGATATCTACTTACGAAAAAGCTCTGAAAGAGTGGAATCTAGACGGATTTAAATTTGATTTTATTGATTTATTTGATTTAAATCGAGCGAAGGGACAAGCAATTCAATTTGATCCAGAACGGGATTATGAATCCGTACAGGAAGCGGTGGATCGTCTATTTACTGATATTATGGAAAGTTTAAAATTAATTAAGCCATCCATTATGGTTGAATTCAGACAAAGATATATCGGACCTTATATGAGGAAATATGGAAATATTTTCAGGGTAGGAGATTGCCCGAATGATGCAATTACAAACCGTGTTGGTATTATGGATCTACGCTTGCTATCAGGAAACACTGCTGTTCATTCCGATATGATTATGTGGAGTCCAGAAGATACGACTGAAAATGCGGCACTGCAATTAATCAATGTTATTTTTGGTGTACCGCAATTTTCCATGCGTTTTGAAAAATTAAATAAAGATCATTTTGAAATGGCAAAGTTTTGGCTAAGGTTTTCGAAAAAATACCAAGACGTATTATTAAATGGTGATTTAAAGCCTACTGCACCAGAATTACTTTATCCGATAGTAGAAACTGTGAATGACTCAACCAGACTAATCGCCATTTACGCAGATGTTTGTATTAAGACTGGTACCAATATTCCCGAGGAATTTATTATTGTAAATGGCACTTTAAACGAGGAGTTCATCCTAGATTTAGAAACAGATCTTTTCAATATAACAATTGAGACATACAGCTGCACTGGCAAATTAATCCGAAAACATAAAACCGATCTATCCAAAGGGTTACATAGGATGGGGACAGAGAAATCTGGAGTTCTAATTTTTAGAAAAGCCTAAATCGGATTATGGCTTCATGTTAATGAATGCTGGTATTCAACTAGAACAAACTGTTTTTAGGAACACTGCAATGGGACGATTTTTTCCACGGATTTTTATTCTAAAAAGCCGATCCTAGTTGCTATAGATAATAAATAAAAATGGTTCATGAGGAGGATAAAAATGTCAAAAATTACTTTTATAGGTGCAGGTAGCACGGTATTTGCGAAAAATGTTCTTGGTGATTGTATGCTTGTTCCAGCGTTAGAGGGATTTGAATTCGCACTATATGACATTGATTCGCAAAGGTTAAAAGATTCCGAGAATATGTTGACCAACTTGAAAGAAAGCTTGAATAAAAATATTCAAATTAAAGCCTATTTAGATCGAAAGGAAGCGCTTAAGGACGCAAAATACGTCATTAATGCCATTCAAGTGGGTGGTTATAAGCCAAGCACAGTGATTGATTTTGAAATTCCTAAGAAATATGGTTTACGGCAGACGATTGCTGACACGGTAGGGATAGGCGGTATCTTTCGTAATCTCCGAACCATTCCTGTGCTGCTAGATTTTGCAAAGGACATGGAAGAGGTTTGTCCTAATGCCCTCTTTCTAAATTACACCAATCCTATGGCGGTATTAACAGGCGTGATGAATCGTTTTACATCAATTAAAACAGTGGGTCTATGTCACAGCGTTCAAAGTTGTACAAGCGAACTATTCAAATCATTGGGCATGGATTCTGAAGGTGTTCAAGAAAAGATTGCAGGAATTAACCATATGGCATGGCTATTGGAAGTAACAAGAAATGGTGAGAATCTCTATCCAGAAATTAAAAGAAGGGCAAGAGAAAAGCAAAAAACAAAACATCATGACATGGTGAGATTTGAATTGATGGATAAGTTTGGATATTATGTGACCGAATCATCTGAGCATAACGCCGAGTATCATCCGTACTTTATCAAATCTAGATATCCGGAGTTAATCGAAAAATACAATATTCCCCTTGATGAATATCCACGCCGTTGTGAACAGCAAATCAAGAGGTGGGAAACCATGCGGGAGGAATTAGTCAATAATAAGGCATTAGACCATGTACGCTCAAAAGAATATGGTTCAGGTATCATTGAAGCCATTGAAACGAATATCCCATTTAAATTTAATGGAAATATACTAAATACCGGCAGATTGATTAGCAACTTACCTGAAAAAGCCTGTGTGGAAGTTACGTGTATAGCAGATCGAAGTGGCATAACTCCAACGTATGTTGGAGATCTCCCTGAGCAGCTTGCTGCATTAAACCGTACCAATATTAATACGCAGCTGCTAACCATTGAAGCCGCCATTACACGTAAACGAGAATATATTTACCAGGCGGCGATGCTAGATCCCCACACGGCCGCAGAATTGTCATTGGATGATATTGTTTCCCTTTGTGATGATTTAATAGAGGCACATGGAGAGTGGCTTCCAGAATTTAAGAAAAAAGAGGAGATTGCCTTCAACTTGTAGGATTTTATTTTAATCAAGTAAAACAACGTACAAAGCTATATCAATCATAAATGATTTTTCCTGCTATCAGCAGTTACGATCTCGAAACTACTAAAAGTAGTTTCTATTTGGGGGAATCACTAAGTCTTATGCATTTATGCCGCGAAAGTCCCTTGACGATGAGGGTGTAGAGGCTCGTGGTCAAGGGAACCGTGGAATAAAAAGCGTAGGACAAAAAGAAAATTAAAATTAGAGATTCTGTAACTCAATTCGATCTAATTCTTTTTGTCTATTTCTTTTAAAACGTTCTCTGTCTGAATTCCATATACTTAAAAGCCCGCATAAACCGGTATTATCATTAGCCATGTAGAGAAATAATCACCATTAGCTATTAGTTTATTAAAAAAGAAGCTAATAAAGCCTATGTATGCTACAGGAAGAATTCCACCTAAATAAGGGGTTTTTCGAGATGATAAAAAGCTTTGAGTAACTATAATAAGAACAACTATTATTCAAACTACAGGACTCATAATTAAACATTCCTTTCTTTTTTATATTTTTCTATGATGATTTTAGCGACGTCTAGACTAATTCGTTCATCAATAACAAAGCCCTTAATCATATTTACAAACTCTACATCATCTTCCTTACTATGTACTTCAATCTTTTGTATTAACCTATCTAATTTGGTACGTACTGTTTGATAAGAAACATCATACAGGTTAGACATGTTTTTTTAAAGAGCCATAATTCAATATAAACTTTCGAATAAATTTTTAAGGATTCCTTAAAGGACTATAAAAAAGAGAAAACTTCCGTATCGTAATTGTTGCCGAGACAAGCTACGAGAGGAGTTTTCGAAGGTTATCAAAATGATTACGGACTTGGGTTAATTCGTTCTTTCACGGCTTCGTTTCGCTTTGAAATTGCACGTCGTTGTCACGGTCGTGCCTTGCCAGATGTGGTACGGGAATACGACATTCCTTATACCACGTTAGAAACATGTATAGAAAAAATTAGATACTGCTATTAGAAGTTACTTAAAATACGATATTGTGTCTAGAAATAATGATGAACTATTACAAGTGAGCCTGTGAATACTGAGCTGATTTTCTTATTTAAAATGAATGCAAGAGAGAGGTTTATACTTATGGAAAAGAAACGTGAACTAGCTTTAAAATTTGCTGAGGTATTTGGACCTCAAGAAACAACTCAATATTTTTCTCCAGGACGTATCAACTTAATCGGAGAACATACAGACTATAATGGTGGCTATGTATTCCCCGCTTCGATTACTTATGGAACATACGGAGTAGCTAGACGTCGTGAGGATGATAGAGTATTAGTTTACTCAATGAATTTTAAAGAAATTGGAGTAATTAGCTTCACGTTGAATGAACTGGATTACGATAAAAATGCGAATTGGGAAAATTATGTAAAAGGAGTTATCTTAACACTGAAAGAATCAGGTCATAAAATAGACTGTGGTTTTGAGTTGTTAGTTGAAGGGACGATTCCAAACGGAGCGGGACTTTCAAGTAGTGCTTCACTTGAATTACTGGTAGGGGTAGTATTAGAAGACTTGTACAACTTAGACATAACGCGACTTGAATTAGTGAAAATGGGCAAAAAAGTTGAAAATCAATTCATTGGTGTAAATTCTGGTATCATGGATCAATTTTCCATTGGATTTGGCGAGAAAGACAAAGCGATTCTCCTTGATACCAATACGTTAGAGTATGAAATGGTTCCAGTGGTTTTGGACGACTATGCTATTGTAATTATGAATACTAATAAACGTCGTGAACTAGCAGATTCAAAATATAATGAGCGACGTGCTGAATGTGAAGAAGCACTCGCACGTCTCCAAACGAAGTTAGAGATTAATGCACTTGGAGAACTAAGCGAAGCAGAATTCGATGCAAATCAAAATCTTATTGGAGATGAAGTCCTAATTAAACGCGCGAAGCATGCAGTTTATGAAAATGAACGCACAAAAAAAGCCAAAGCAGCTCTTACTGCAGGTGATTTAGAAGAATTCGGAAAGCTATTGAATGCTTCTCATACATCTTTAAGAGATGATTATGAAGTAACCGGGATTGAATTAGATACATTGGTGACCACTGCGCAAAAACAAGAGGGTGTGCTTGGAGCACGTATGACTGGAGCAGGATTTGGGGGATGCGCCATCGCATTAGTAAAAGAAAGTGAAACCCACACTTTTAAAAACAATGTTTATGATGAATATATCAAAGTTGTAGGATATGCGCCTGTCTTTTATGTGGCACACATTGGTAGTGGAACTACAGTGATTGGATGATGAATGAGGTGGAAACGATGAACACATGTCAAGCAATTTATGATTTTACTACACTTGCAATTGAGAATGGAGCCATTGAGGAAAATGACCGAATTTATACGCACAATCAACTATTACGTTTGATTGGCGAATCGGAAATGGGAGAGATTACTAGCGTAGTCGAAACGGACCTACATGTGCTGTTAGATACGCTTTTGGATAAAGCGAGGGAAAATCTTACTATTTCTAAAAACCAGGCCAATCGTGATATGTTCGAAGCACTTTTAATGAATGTGATTACACCACTTCCATCCAAGGTCAATGCGAATTTTCAGGAGAGATATCGCAAAAGTCCTGAACAAGCAACGGATTATTTCTTTGAACTAAGTAAACGCAATGATTATATAAAGACCCGTGCGATTGCAAAAAATATTCATTATTTAGCAGAATCAAAATATGGTGAACTTGAGATTACTATTAATTTATCCAAACCAGAGAAAAATCCAAAAGAGATCTTAGCGGCAAGAAATACACCGAAGGGTAATTATCCAAAATGTTTACTTTGTATTGAAAATGAAGGGTATTTCGGTCGCTGGAACCATCCAGGTAGAAGCAGTCACCGAATCATTAACATCGAGCTAGATGGAGAAGAATGGGGTTTTCAATATTCACCATATGCATACTTTAATGAACACTCCATCGTATTATCTAAGAAGCATCGACCAATGAAAATTTCTCGTGAGGCATTCTCTCGTTTATTCAGTTTTGTAGAAATCATGCCACACTATTTTATTGGTTCAAATGCGGATTTACCTATTGTAGGAGGATCTATCTTAAGTCATGATCATTATCAAGCTGGACGCCATAACTTTCCGATGGCTAAGGCTAAAGTTCTTAAAACATTTGAACTATGTGACTATCCAAATATTTCTTGCGGTATTGTCAACTGGCCAATGAGTGTGATTCGCCTCTCTTCTTCAAACAAAGAGGAACTAATTAATGCCAGCACCTACATCCATGAAAGTTGGAAGAACTATTCGGATGAATTTTTACAAATTCGTGCGCAATCAAAATATGGCACACAACATCATACGATTACACCAATTGTGCGGCGTCGCGAAGAAAAGTATGAAATTGATCTTGTACTGCGTGATAATAATGTGAGTGAAGAATACCCTGATGGAATCTTTCATTCACATCCAGATGTACAGCATATTAAGAAAGAAAATATCGGGCTTATTGAAGTCATGGGCCTAGCGATTCTCCCTTCACGTTTGATTGAGGAGCTTCATGAAGTTGAGCTGTACTTGTTAAATAAAGAAGCGAATGTTTCTGAATTCCATCAAAAATGGGCAGATGAATTAAAAGCCCAGGGTGGCTATGCGGAAGAGACCATCCAAAGCTTTCTTCAAACTGAAGTTGCAAAAAAATTCGAATGCATATTAGAAGATGCTGGTGTCTATAAAATGAATGAAGATGGTAGAGCAGGATTTGATCGCTTTATCAAAAAATTACAAAGCGCAAATCGAGAGGTGATGACGAAATGACAGTTTTAGTTTTAGGTGGTGCAGGCTATATCGGTTCACATGCCGTCAATCAATTATACCCCTAAATTTAAGGGGAATTCTGTTATAAGATGCATCAGTACAAGTTATTAAATTTTTTATCGGATTTATGTCAGTTACAGTCATATATCTAGTAAGTAAATGATCATCTGTATAATAAGTAATCAATTTCTTCTCTTCAGAAAGAAATGAACATAATA
>NZ_JBALMG010000024.1:19817-20437 GCF_036963225.1 Bacillus sp. JJ783
AATCTAGAAAATCCGATAGCAAAAGGAAATACGGCTGAAATTTATCTATGTGATAATAAAGTTGTGAAATTATTTGAAAAATACCTTCCTAATACAGAATCTCTATATGAAGCACAAAAACAAAAGTATGCATATTCACGTGATTTACACGTTCCTAAAGTATTTGAAGTTACAGAGGTACAAGGAAGACAAGCTATTATTATGGAATATGTAGAAGGAGAAAGTGTTGGTAAGCTTCTACTTAATAATTTGAATAAAGCAGAGCATTTCATAAGTATTTGTGTAAGTATACAACAAAAAATTCATGCTATATCTGTGAGCCCGGATGAAATAGAACCGATGAAAGAGGGACTATATCGTCAAATTAACTCCGTGCATAGTCTGGATGAAAAACAAAAGGGAAATATATTAAAAAGGTTAGATTCAATCATATTTGAACCTAGATTATGTCATGGTGATTTTCACCTGTTTAATTTAATTATGAGCAATGATGATGTGAATATTATAGATTGGGTTGATGCTAGTTCAGGTGATATTCGTGCAGATGTGTTTCGTACATATTTATTGTACGCGCAGTCTTATATAGAATTAGCGGAAATGTATTTACAAATATATTGCAG
>NZ_JBALMG010000025.1:0-128 GCF_036963225.1 Bacillus sp. JJ783
ATTTCTTTCGCATTTTTTACTAATACCTTATCTAATACCCCAACTGGCATTCTTGATTTAGTTGGGTGATTTAATCGAACAATAAATTCTTCTCCTTCACCTATTTCTTTAGAACAAATAGAACAAAT
>NZ_JBALMG010000025.1:198-26850 GCF_036963225.1 Bacillus sp. JJ783
AGAACAAATAGAACAAATAAGTTTTGCTTCTTTGAAAAATGATAACAACTTTATCACCGCCCTCTATTCATCTTGTAAATCCTGTCTTTGCTTCAATCTTAGTCGATATACATAATACATCGGTATAAAACCACATATAAGTAGAATGCTTCCTAATAATAGGCCGTCTTTCCAGCCATAGTTTGGTGTAATAGAAATAAGGTAGGCAATAAACACTACAATAACAGCTAATACTACCAGCCGAATAATAAATGATTTCTGAGGGTTTATTATTGCCCTTTCTTGTTCTACACTAATATTCATTGATAAATAGGCAGATACGATTGATGTTAAAATAAATACCATCCAAAGAGGGTTCTCGCGCATTCTATCAAGTCCCCCCTGAAAAAAGTCATAACCAAGAATGGATAAGATTCCTATGGTCTGAACAATATACGTGATTTTAATATTTTTTAAGTTCCTTAAAATGAGTCTTTCATCTGTAATTTTCTTCATTTAAAATCCTCCCGATCCAACCAAAATATCTCATCTAATTTTGCATTTACGGCATAACAAATTTGTAAACATAACTTTAGTGACGGGTTATATTTACCTTTTTCAATAAGACTTACAGTTTGTCTTGTAATTCCAATAACATCAGCAAGCTGTTGTTGTGTCAAATCTGCTTTTACACGAGCAATTTTCACGTGGTTTTTCATATCATACCTCCACAAACAATTGTAACTTATATGTTACGTTATGTAAAATATAAATTGCATTAATATTTAAAAACAGTTCTGTGTTCTAAGATGTTTTTTAATCCCCAAAAAATACCTTAGCTCTTATAAAATCCATTAAAAATAAATATCCCTTAAGATACTAAATCCAAAGGGATAAAACAGTACAATTTCTTATAACCAGATACGCTTAAACTTTATTTCGAATCCATAGTAATTTTGCAGAGTTTTCTATTGGTCTATATGCAATTTATTGCTTAAAAACTATACAATTTATCTCCTAAAGTTACAAATTATACGAATGACTTCATGTTCTTTCTCTTTATGAGTTGTACATTATCAATAGGGTACACTCTATTGATAATGTACATATGTAATTATGCATATCATTTTTTATTATTTAAATAGTAATAAAATCCGATATATAATTATAATGTTTTAAATGAATTGATAAGGAGATGCGAGTATGAAGAAAGTCATAGGACTTATAGTATCATTATTTTTATTATTTTCTACCTATGCACCAACGTTTACAGAGGCAGCCGAAGTTTTAAATAAAGTAGGCTGGGTGAAGGAGAAAGAGAATTGGTATTATTACGAAAAAGATGGCAGTAAAAGAACAGAAAAAATCACATTAGATGGCATAGAATATGATTTCTTTAAAGATGGTAGGCTATTTGAAGGCAAAAAATTAGTCGGAAATGAATGGATGCATTATAAAGAACCAGGAAAATTACAAACCGGATGGAGTTTTTCTGGAACGTCTTGGAGTTATATACTTGATGGTAAATATGCAACAGGTGTTATTACTTATCAAGGGAAACAATTTGAAATTAATAAGTACGGAGAAATGGAAAAAGGATGGATTACATTACGCTCTAAAATTAAAAGAATGTACCCCAAACCAGAAACAAAATTTTTATTTGAATCGAAACCTGTAAAAGACGGAGATTTATTAGAGGTTATTGGTAAACAAGGTCTTTGGTATCAAGTAAAATACCAAGGAGAAATAGGGTATGTAAGAATTTTTGAGTCTGTAGTCATAGGAGAAAATCCAACACGTTCGTGGGATGTTGTTAAAGAAGGAATGAATCTTTCACTATTTATGACAACAGAATATAAAAAAGATCCCGAAAAATATTTCCCTCCTAACGTTATAAAAAATATTGATAAGAGAATAGATGAAGACATAAAAGTTTTATATGAAAATCTAGATTTTCTAGACAAAATAAAGTCGACTATCTTGTTAGATAGTACGCAAGGATGGGTTCAAAAAGACGGTAACAAGTGGAGTTATTTTCGAAAAGACGGACAACCAGCCAAGGGATTTCAAGTTATAGATGAGAAAAAATATTATTTTGATGATAACGGAATCATGCAAACAGGTTGGATAAAATTACCTACAGGGACGTATTATTTTAGTCCATCAGGTGTGATGCAAACAGGCGCACAATCCATTGATGGAAAAATGTATTATTTCAATGAAGGTGGTTTTTTAAGTTCTGGACTTCGCTTTGTAAATGAAAAGCCGTATTATTTTGATGAATCTCATGAACAAAAAAGCGGTTGGATGAAACTAGAATATGATTGGTATCTGTTACATCCGAATGGTGCATTACAAACAGGGGATTTCAAGTATAAAGACAAGGGCTTCTCTTTTAATAAAGATGGAGAAATGATTAAAGGCTGGGTAACATTAGAGTCTCTTGTAAAAAAAGTATATCCAGAGCCAGATTTAAAATCTGTATTACGAGCAAAGCGTGTAAATACTGGTGAATTAATAGAAGTAACAGGAAAAGTTGGTTCTTGGTATGAAGTGATGTATAAAGGTGAAAAAGGATATGTACGGATTCATGATGCCATTATTTTTGACCAAGAAGCGAAAAGCCCTCTAACTCTGCTAGGAGGCAAACTCAAAATTTTTGAAGGTGTTTTTGATTATATAAAAAGCGATCAAACACTTTTAAATGATACAGTAGATGTATTGCAGAAAATGGAAAATAGCATTACGGATGATGTAAATACTTATAATAATATTGCTGCAGATATTGATAATCGAATTTCTTCTTTAGAAGAGAAAAAAGTTATAGTTATTGATTTTCAAAAGAAAATGAAAGACTTACAACAAAAAGTAAAAAATGATTGGGACCGCTTAACAAAAGAAGAAATGCATCAACTCATTACTATGTTTATTGCTGATGCGGAAAGAGCTGGCATATACGGGGAAGAACGAGCAAATCATTTTTCAGAACAAATACTAAGAAGATCTCATGAAATGGTTCGATTCCAAGAAGAAGTGTTAAAATCAATGACTCAAATGGTTGATTTTAATAACCAAATTTATGCAGTCATTATGGAAGATACACAAAACGTACTAAAGTTCCAGGATCAATTTAATGTGTATTTAAAACAAACTACAGATGCGTTTCATGAATTAGCAGAGAGTCATAAGCGTATTCAGCAAGTATTACACGACAATGGTACATTTGAAGATTTAGGAAACATTGCAACAAGTACGATTCGATTAAAACACTCTATAGATGCGGCGAAACCTGGGATGGAAGAACTTGCACAGGTAACAAGAAAGAATGTTCCAGTCATAGCAAAAGATTTACAAGCATTGCAAGAAAGGGTACCAGGTATCTATAATGATGTAAATACAGGGTTAGATTTTGGGAATGCGTTTATGGATACAGCTTCTAAAGTTGTCCGACATAAGTATAATATCCCTTCTGCAGCAGCTAACATTGGGAATATTAATTTAAATAATGCATTACGTGATTTAGGTGGAGATCCATCTCGTATTTATAATCGCGCGAATGATGGGGACTTATCATTTATTTTAGATATTACACCAGGTATAGGAACAGGAAAAGAAATTGGACAACTTATCAAAGGTGAAGATCTGGTAACAGGTAGAAAATATGGACCAGAAGATTATGGATGGGGCACATTAGCGGTCGTATCTGGCGGTACATCTCGAGTTGTTGGAAAAGTCGTAGGGAAGATTGGCGACCTTGAAAAAAAAGGGAAGGCTCTAGAAGCGGCAGCCAAAAATACAAAGTTCACGAAATATCCTACAGGTTTTGATGAAGTCACTAAATATGTAAAAGAGCATAAAAAATTACCAGATAACTACATTACAAAAGATCAAGCAGAAGCACTAGGTTGGGTGAATAGAGAAGGAAATCTGCATAAAGTAGCTCCTGGTAAAAGTATAGGTGGCGATATTTTTGAAAACAGAAGGAAGCAACTACCCGACGTGCCAGGAAGAACTTGGTATGAAGCAGATGTTAATTATGTTTCAGGTTATCGAGGAAATGATAGAATTGTCTATTCTAGTGATGGACTAATTTATAAAACTTCAGATCATTATAAAACATTTACCGAAATAAAGTAGGAGGAGTTATTATGGAATTTTTAAATTTAGATGGTCGACAGTTTACAAGTGAAGAAGTTTTACACAAAGTATTAAAGGTAAAATTAGATCTCCCTGATTATTATGGAGAAAATGCTGATGCACTTTGGGATTGCTTAACGGCATGGGTTATTCTTCCTTTAACAATAGAGTGGGAGTTTTTTAAGGAAAGTCAAAAAATGTTAGGTCAAGAGGCAGATATAATTTTAGAAACATTTCAAGATGCACAAAACAAAATGCCAGGTAAATTCTATATTGTTGTAAAATAATTAAAAGGGCCTTAGGTAAACATAAAACCGTGGAAATATTTAATTTCTGCGGTTTTTATTGTATCAATTTGATTTTCTTTCATAGTGGCCCCTCATACCTCGAATCGTTGCCGTACCCCTAATTCACTATTGTTAGTTCTGATGCAAAAATAGTGAGATATGAAAAAAGAACGAAAGATTCCTAGCGGAACTGAATTTTATATTGTTGAACCAAAGAAATCATGGTTTTGGACAAACTTTTCATCTTGGAGAGTTTGTCCTTTTTTGATTATATGCATAACTTCTATTCTTGCAATCACCTTTTTAGCTGTTTGCAATGATTTTAATCCAAGCATATTAGGGTGTCGTCCCATGTCCATCAAGCTAATAATTTGAAGTATTCCTTAAGGTTCTGATGAGATGTGGATTCAGTGTTAAAGGTGCAGACAACGGTTTTTCCAATGCACGTAGATATGATTTAGAAGAATTTGTTCTCACCCTAAGCTATGCAATTAGTATGAGGAGAGCTTCTTCTGTTTTAGAGGGCTATTCTACAATGTAAGTGCCGCATGACTTCTGCATAACGATCTTCCATTATCGGGCGCATTTCTAAAAAAAGAATTGCATCTTTATTAAGAATCGAAAACCATGAGTGATTTCAATAGCAGCTGTCTCCATGGGAGGAAAGACCTCGATAACAATGTGTGAAACGAAGACATCAATGTTGTAGTCAGTATATTTAGGTAAAAACAAGTCTAAAGTTCCCTTTTTTCTAGGAATCTCGAGCATTCAACCTACTGATAAAGGGAAACCTAAAGGGCATACTAAGATTATATTTAAAATGGGAGGTTATAAATTTGAGTACAATAGAGAATGCATTATCTATCTTCGCCTTAGGCGGCTTGAATGAAATCGGAAAAAATATGTATGCAATTGAATATTCAAACAATATCGTGATTATCGACTGTGGCAATAAGTTTCCAGATGAAAGTTTATTAGGAATTGATTTGATTATCCCTGATATAGCTTATTTAGTAGAAAATAAAGATAAAGTCAGGGCTTTAATTGTCACACATGGACATGAAGATCATATCGGGGGGATCCCGTTCTTCTTAAAAAAATTGAATGTACCCGTTTATGCCACACGCTTCACACTAGGATTAATTGAAATCAAATTAAAAGAACATAAACTCCTAAGAGAAAGTGAACTTATTGAAATCAACTCAAACTCAAACTTGACAATTGGAGAAATAAGGGTAAGTTTTTTCAAAGTGACCCATAGTATTCCTGATTGCTTGGGAATAGTCTTTCACACACCAGAGGGTAATATTGTACATACAGGGGACTTCAAGTTCGATTTAACCCCTGCGAATAATGAGAATTCGGATATTCATAAAATGGCTGCAATCGGCAAAGAAGGGGTCTTGCTTCTATTATCTGAGAGTACCAATGCAGAGCGTCCTGGTTTGACCCCATCGGAACAAATAGTAGGTGAACATGTGGAAGTAACTTTTATGAAAGCCGAACGCAAAGTTATTCTTTCTACCTTTGCTTCAAATATTAGTCGCGTTCAACAAGTCGTGAATGCAGCACAAAAAACAAATCGAAAAATTGCGTTGCTTGGACGAAGTATGGTTAATGTCATAGCGGTTGCTATGGAACGTGGTTATTTAACAGTTCCAGATGGAATGTTAATTGACCCACATGAAATCAATGAAATGGCTCCTGAAAGGGTGGCCATTTTATGCACGGGGAGTCAAGGAGAACCATTGGCTGCTCTTGCTCGCCTGTCCACAGGAAACTTTCGCGGTGTCGACATTTTACCTGAAGATACGGTTATCTTTGCAGCAGGTCCAATACCCGGGAATGAACGAAATATCACGAGTATCGTAGACAACTTATTTGCCCTTGGAGCCAAAGTGATTTATGGATCAGGAAGTACATCCGGAATGCATGTTTCTGGCCATGGTTATCAAGAAGATTTAAAACTAATGCTTACATTAATGAAACCAAAATATTTTATTCCCATTCACGGTGAATTTAGAATGCTGCACCATCACCGTTTGTTAGGGGAATCCGTTGGAGTAGAGCAAGGAAACACGTTTATCATCAATAATGGGGATGTCGTCGATATTGAACATACCATTGCCCGTCAGACCCGGAAAATACCGGTGGGGAATACCTACATAGACGGGGAGGATGTCGATAATATTGGGGAAATTGTGTTACGAGACCGCAAACAACTTTCAGAGGATGGGATGCTCATGATTATTTTAACTATGAGCAAAGCGGAAGGAACGTTGATTTCTGACCCCGATACCATTTCTCGTGGATTTGTGGATAGAGATTTCTCGGAACTCCGAAGAGACGTTAATCGACTTACTATAAAAACTGTTAACGAGCTACAAGAAGCAAATAGAAACTCATGGAATGTAATGAAAAAACAAATAAAAAAATCAATACGAAAATATGTATATACACATACTAAGAAAAAACCAATGATTGTACCTATACTTATTGAAATTTAATAGGGGGAAGTTTAAAAAAAAATGAATTAATTGATTTTCAACAATTGGGCACAATTCTCTAATAAGAATTGTGCTCTTTCTTTTGTATTGGACCATTTAATGGAATAAGAATCCCAAGCAAAATTTAATATTTGTGAAGGATTGCACTTAAACTAAAGGGCAGGTGTAGAGTGACTATATAGGTATTTAATTTTAAAACTTCAAACACACATAACCCCATGCTGATTTTAGGATGGGGTCAAAATAAAATTGTTTTTTTGATGCAGAATACTTCACTATACTTAAAAATATAACAATAAAGCTGTTTAACTCTAAGAGTTATTCAATAATCGCTCCCAATTGCGGAAAATCAAGATGATGATTTTGATTGCTGCCTTTTGCCTTTTGGACCAACGTACCAGTTATAGAAGAAATTAATAAGGTGCAGCAAGCAAACCTTTTAGAAATGGAATAGAGACTACTAAGCGAATTATAGAGAGAACAAAAAAAGCATCCAGTGGGGTGCTTTTTTTTGTTGGGGGAATAGAAAAGCCCTTACTAACTATATTTTAAATATAATTAATAATTTCGGTACGTGAAGTTTTATGAAATGCCCAGTTAAGAGCTTACATTTAGTAATAGTAGGGAAGAATGGGTAGTTAGAGTTGGAATCAAATGTATTTACCAAAATGAAAATGGAGGTGTGTTATGAAATTTCTTTTTAGGGAATGTAAAAGGCCTTTAAACGCGTTTAGTGCTGCAAATACATACATGGATTGCTTAGTGCAAACTAAAACGTATATACAGCTCCTAATACTAATCTTATTTTGTATTGCTACAGTATATTTACCTTTCCCTTCATTTACGCTTAAGTATATAAATAATATAGATATACTGCTGCAATACATAATTAAAGCACTATATTTTTCGTTTCCTATCACGTTTGTATTTCTACTTATAATGTGGGATCAAAGATATTTATTTTCTAAAAAAATATCTTTCCATCAGCTGAAAATATCTTTCTTCACTGCTTTCATTATTTACATTATAATGTTGTTGTTTTTGTCTGTACTAATATCTTTTACAACATTCAATGGAACATCTAACCCCATTGAAAATGAAGGGATGACCAATATGTTCCTTAAAACGCCTGGTATTGCAATTCAATTAATTGGTGAGAACATTATGTTTGTATCTATATTATTCTTTTGGCACAAAATCATACGTTCCTTCATAATAAGTCCTATTACTTCAATTACAACCTCTTTAATTTTGTCTGGAAGCTCATTTGGACTACTCCATCTTTCTACATATAATTATAATTGGGTGCAATGTTTAACTATCATCGGTATACCAGCTATCGCTCAAATGATTTTCTTTCTAGTATTTAAAAATATTCATATGGGATATATGCTTCACTTCTATTACAATTTAATCATCATACTTTTTAACTACATAGTTTCTAATTAAACTATTTTATAACTAAAAATAAAAGAAAAGGTACCCCTGCTGCAAGGTACCTTTTCCAAGGGGTATAACTCATTACCTAAGCGATCGTTGATCAAAAAACGCTTAGACTCTTACATGAGTTATAATTTTATTATACATTGATTATTACAAAAATATTATTAATGGTGAAATTAACTTTAATTATTTTTAAATTTAAAAGCTGTCACCTTAATAATAAAGTTCTCCAAAAGAGCGTTCATATTTAAACAAACTAGATTAATAGTAATTAAAAGCTTCATACAAACCACACATTAACTCCACTACTAGCACAAACTAGAATTGTATAATTTAAATAGTATTTTTTATAGTAAACATTCAAACATACTAATATTATGTAATATGGAAGTTGCACTACATTAGAAGAAAACAAATAAGGGAGAGAAGATACTATGACGAGATTTGCAAACCACAACGTAGATAACACGATTTTAGAAGAGGATGTAGAGCTTTTAAAAGTTATGGCACACCCAATGCGTTTAAAACTGATCAGTGAGCTTTCTAAACATAAAACACTAAATGTAACCCAAATGACCGAAATTTTAAACATTCCACAATCAACTGTATCCCAACACTTATCTAAAATGAGAGGGAAGGTTTTAAAGGGGAATCGTCAGGGGTTAGAAATTTACTACAGCATTAAAAATCCAAAAGCTGAAGAAATTATGGGATTATTAGGTCCAATACAATAATTATATTTTATACAATAAAATATTAGGTCTACCATTTAAAGATTCACTTATATAGAATACAAAGCCCTCCTTGTTGTGGAGGGCTTTTATCTTTGTTTTCAAACTACAACATTTACATGGTCAGAAATATAATATTAGCTATGTATTTATTATATGCAGGTGTTGGTCTGGAATAAAGTTTAAACAAAATTAGATAATAAATTCTTGTTCATATACAATTGTCGGACCAAGTAATCCCTCTCGAACAATGTATGGGCCATCTAAATTTTCATACTCAATCCTTACTTTATCTTGAAATTCTTCACGCTGAGTAGAAGGAAGAGCCACAAAAATTTCTACTGTATATGTTCCTAGTTTTAAAGGTTTTATTTGCTCTGCTAACGATTTGAAGCTAAAGGTTCCATCTTCAACTATGGTTTCATCCATTAAAATCCGTTCTTCTGATGGATTATATATTCGTAATGAGATTAAAAAATGGTTGTTTTTGTTACAACTGAAATTTTCATTATCTGCTGTTCTCAAGAACTCTTCTTTCGCATGTATTAGTTGGTACTTGTCAATTGATGCTTCAATATACTTTCTCAAAAATTGGTACTTATATATCACATCATAAAAACATTCATTACTTACTTTGTTTATCTCTAAACCAAATTTTCAATGATTGTTTTAAATAAATATGAAGTTTTTAAAAGAAACGTATGTTCGTGTTTGGGTTGATATGATATACTAATAATGTAAATATATTCCGTATTTTTATATCTGAAATTTCAGATATGTGAGAGAATAGGTATTATCATATATAAATGATATAACGATGAATTTATAAAAGAACTAGGGAGGCAGAGAAGATGGCAGTCAGTACATATCAGTTGTTTCAACATCTTAATATAACAGGGGAACAAGAAGAATTAGCGTTACGTTACTTGCAGACGAGAGATGAAGAAGTTTTAAAACATATAGAACAAACGACGATTCGCGAAAATAAGCGTAGTGATTTTGCTTGGCAGTTTGTGAATGATTTTAGGAAAACGTATAAGCAAGATTCAGGTTTTTTTCGGTTATTTTATCATTTACTTGAGGATCAACTGTTGAATGTTCTTCTCGTGCGTTTTTCATATATGAGTTTTCCAGATATAAAGGTTTATTTCGAAAAAAGCGGTCTTTCATTCGATAGACTTGTAGTATTTGCATGTAAGTATTTAACGAATCTTTCGCGTTCTGTAAATGAAGCGGATGTTTTTCTTAGACAATTAATAAAGGAGAATCCGAAGTATATAGAAGAGCAGTTACAAGTTATAACAGGACAGCAAAAATTACTTTTACTTCTCGTTATGTTAGATGCAAATTATGAGAGATTTCCACCTTATCGTTCTTTACTGGAAGATGAATTGCAAGAGCAAGCGGAGTATATATTGAGGTTAAGCGGAGCAGAAGAGAAGATTGAAGCAGCCAAAAGGTACGTTCGAGGCGAGTCTGTTAGTAAGGTATTTGCTGGTGGGTCTTTACCTGATTTTACTTGGCAGCAAATCTTTCGTATATATCCTCATTCGGATGTTGCAAGAAGATATATGGAATTGTTAATGAAATGCTCTGTTAAAAATTTTATGAATTATGCAATTTCATATGTCAGCCATACTCTTGAACAGTCTGGAAATTACAAAAAAACAAAAGGTTTTTATGCACAGTTGTATGAAACAACCCGAGATTTGTGTGAGCAATTCGGTATTTCAGAGGAAAGGTTTTTCGCATATCGCCTTACGCAGCATCAGTTAGGTGTTGTTGATTTTGATCGCGTATATGAATACCAATTGTTGCTTCGTATGGTGGAAGAGCAACCGGAATTTGTGAAGCGTACACTGCAATATGTAAGTCAAAGTCATTACCTTTTTGTATCAATGCTTTTAGCGGAAAAAGGGTACGAGTTACATAGAAACAGAGTACGTGAAGAGTTTTTAACGGTTGTCCTTCAAACGAAATCATCTGACATACGTGGTACGTATCGTAACTATTTATTGAGCAATGTATCATTTGAGGATATGAAGCAACTGTTCGAAAGTTCGAAGTATAGAAATAATTACTGGAGAATGCCTGTTTTAGAAATTGCATTACTTTGGGATATAGAGGAGGCGGCAAAGAGAGAAGCAGCTCTTACGCTTCAACTTGGGAGAAATTACAGCTATCACTATAGTTTATACGAACTTCTGCAGCGGTATGCTGCGATGGAGAACTCACCAGAACAGGTGCTAGAAGATCTGCTTTCCTACGGTTTATCGATAGAGAAGCTCGTTTCTTATTCCATTGAACAAGCTTTCGGGCATAGTGAGAAGCGAGATAAGGCGACGGAGGCACTCGTTCGTTTGTTTGTAAAAGAACGGACATATGTAACGGAGAAATTCGCGGAGTATTCTGCAGATGAACGAATTTTTATTTTGGATGAGTTGGCAAAGGATAACGCCGTTCAGACACGTGATCTTCTCATTCAAAGCCTTGGGGATTCTTCTAAAAAGGTACGTATCGCTGCAGTTGAACTTCTTACAAAAGATACGGAAGCTGCAGAAGATGTAGCAAAGGAATTGAATCATAGAAAGAAAGTTGTACGCGAAAATGTAATGCAAACACTTTTATACTATAAATCTGAAAAATATACAAAGCTTGTACAAGAGGCTTTACAAGAAAAGAAAAATGCTTCTTTGATGGAGAAATTTGCTCCATTGCTTAGCGATGGAGACTTAGAAGGAGCATCAGGAAATATAGAAGCTCTTTGCGCACGTATTTTAACGCTGCAAAAAAGGAATGCACTTGTGCAGTGGCTCGAATTTGAACCACAAATTCGTCTTCGTGATTCCGAAGCAATTGCAGATGCAATGATTCCACTTGCATATTTTCAGCAGTATATATCAGATTCTGTTATTGAGAAGAAGGAAGTAGCAGAAGCGATAGGCGCTACTCTTAACGAACAAGACTTGAAGGAAAATATACAAGCTATCTATCAGCTATGGGTTTCGCAAGGCGCGGAATCGAAGAAACGCGGTATTCTTTCGCTATATGGTATTTATAGTGATGATGAAATGGCGATGCAGCTTAAAAAGCAGATTGATGAGTGGGCACTTGGCATGCGCGGAGCTGTTGCTGCAGCAGCTGTTCAGGCGCTAGCGTTGTCCCCGTCACATATTGGACTTATGTCTATTCATGCGATGTCATTTAAGTATAAACATAAGCAAGTGCGTAATGCTGCGAAAGAAGCGCTGAGCCTCGCTGCTAAAACGCGTGGTATTACAGAAGAAGAGTTAGAAGATCAGCTTGTTCCAGACCTTGGTTTTAATAAACGCGGTGAAAAGACAATTGATTACGGAAGCAGGACGTTTACTGCCTATTTAACTCCTAACTTGAAAATCGAATTAAAGACAGAAGAAGAGAAACGACTGAAGTCGCTTCCGAAACCAAATGCAAAAGATGATGCGGAAAAAGCGGAAAGGGCTAAGGCGGAGTTATCCTCTATAAAGAAACAGCTTCGAAGTATGATTACGATGCAAACGCAGCGTCTTGAAACAGCGCTTTCTCTTAATCGCTATTGGTCACAAAATACATGGCAGTCTCTGTTTGTAGAAAATCCAATCATGCAGCAGTTTGCTATCTCCCTTATTTGGGGTGAGTATAAGGAAGGGAAGTTGCTTGCGATGTTCCGCTATATGGAGGATGGCACGTTCAATACGATTGAGGAAGAAGAGCATGAACTTACGCCAGATACCATTATTGGTTTAATCCATCCGCTAGAATTGTCCGAAGAGGAACGGGAATTATGGAAGGAACAGCTAGATGACTATGAGGTGACTCAGCCATTTCCGCAAATTGACCGTGAAGTATTTCAGGTTGAGGAAAATGAGGAAGTTACTGTGGAGAGGTTTGCTGGTATTGAGATGAA
The DNA here is from genome assembly GCF_036963225.1 of Bacillus sp. JJ783. Lineage (NCBI taxonomy): Bacteria > Bacillati > Bacillota > Bacilli > Caryophanales > Bacillaceae > Bacillus > Bacillus sp. JJ783. The sequence goes on from NZ_JBALMG010000025.1 coordinate 13,208, forward strand.
TGGTCGTTCGCTGTTTGGTAAGATGACGAAGTACGGCTGGAGCCGTGGATCGGTTCAAGATGCCGGTGTATATTATACATTCTATAAAGAAGATACTCGCGCTGGATTAGGAGCGGAGCTTGCGTTTGAAGGGGCACCGGTTGGGTATGAAGGCGAGGAAGATGTGTGCGTCTTTGAAATTCAATTTTACAAAGCAGGCACGGTGAGCCGTGGTTCATATGACTACGACGAAATTGATCATGAGAGACGTGTTTTACCAAAACAAGTATCTGAACGCTTTTTCAGCGAAATCTTATATGATATAAAACGGGCAACAGAATCGAACCTTGGCCGTGATGAAAACTGGCGCAGTAAGCGATAAGAAAGGAAATGACATATGCAGTCTATTAAACCATTAATGGAAGAATTATATGAAATAGAATTGAATGCGTTAGAAGCGAATGATTCGTTTCCCAAACCACCTAACTGGCGATTGTCACCACGTGCCGTTCGTACGTTTATTATCGGACAAGAAGAACCGCTTCTTTTGGAAGGAAAAGAATTAGAAGTTAGTCGTAAGTTTTATGGGAATGATGCACTTGTGGAACGAGCGATTGTCACATTAGCGGGAAATCGCGGACTTATGTTAATCGGAGAGCCAGGAACAGCAAAGACAATGTTGAGTGAGCTACTTTCTGCTGCGATATGTAGAAATAGTCGCAATACCGTGCAAGGAACAGCTGCTACGATGGAAGATACAATTAAGTACTCGTGGAATTATGCGCTTCTTCTTGCGAAAGGACCTGTAAGAGAAGCGCTTGTGCCAGGGCCGCTTTTCGTTGGTATGGAACAAGGGATATTAACTAGATTTGAAGAATTGACGCGATGCCCGCAGGAAGTGCAAGATTCATTAATCAGCGTTCTGAGCGATAAGGTGCTGAATATTCCGGAGTTTGGAGAACAAGGAATTCTTACAGCAAATCCAGGGTTCAATATTATCGCGACGGCTAACACACGCGATCGCGGTGTGAATGAGATGAGTAGTGCATTGAAGCGTCGTTTTAATTTTGAAACCGTACATCCAATTAAGGATGTAAAACTAGAAGCAAAAATAATAGAGTCACAAGTAACGCGTCTATTAGGAGCGTCGGGTATCACGCCAGAAGTGGATGAGACGGTTGTTCAACTGTTAGCGACTGTTTTTCATGAATTACGAGAAGGTGTAACCGCTGAAGGGAAACGAATTGATCAACCTTCTTCTGTAATGAGTACTGCAGAAGCCGTATCTGTATATTATCAAAGTGCAATGGATGCGTACTATTATGGAAGCGGACAAGTGAAAATGGATGCGCTTGTTCGGTATTTATCGGGCACAATTGCGAAAGAAAACAAGGATGATTTAGAAAAGCTGCGCAGTTATTTTACAAGCATCGTTAGGGCGCGAGGTCAAGTAGGAGGAGAGGTATGGAAGTCGTTTTTCGAAGCTCGCAATCAGCTGAAGTAAATGCATTGTTTCAAAGAGCTTACAATTTAGATCACAACGTCGTATACGTGCCGATTCGCCATCATAGTCCTGCGTGCTCTTTTCATGTACAAAAGATCGTTTCATTATATAAACCGGATGCAATTCTTATAGAAGGACCGATAGATTGCAACCCTCTTATTCCGCATATTGTGAGTGCAGAAAGTGAGACCCCGATTTGTATATATTGCAGTTATGATGATAAAGCGGATGTGCTTGAAAGAGGAGAAAGTGGAAAGTACCGTGCGTATTATCCCTTTCTCGACTATTCACCGGAACTTGTCGCGCTGCGGGAAGGAGCTGCACAGAGCATTCCTGTTTCATTTATTGATCTTCCTTATAAAGAATATTTGTTTTTAGCGAAAAATGAGGAAGAGAATGGGAAGTATGACGAACAATACTTTCGGCATAGTCAATATGTCCGTAGGCTTTCGGAAAAAACTGGGTGTCGAAGTTTCCATGAGTTTTGGGAGAAATACTTTGAGTTGCAAGGCTTTCATATGACAAGTGAGGAGTTTGTCCGTCAGTTATTTCATTATTGTTATTATACGCGCGCGGATTACACGCAGGAGATGCTGACAGAAGACGGTTGCGAAGCCAGGGAGATACACATGGCCAAGGAAATTGAAAAAGCTCGTAAAGTGTATGATAAGGTGCTTGTTATTACCGGAGGCTTTCATGTGAAAGGGCTTCTTGAATTGGAAGGAAAACAGAAAAAACTGTCCAAAAGTCCATTGTCTAAAACATATGCCAAAAACTATCTTATACCGTATTCCTTTTTAGAAAGCGATCAGACGCGTGGCTATGAAAGCGGTATACCTGCACCTGCTTTCTACCAACATATTTGGGAGAACAGGGATGAAGCGGTAGCTGAGCAATTTATGATACGAATTGCTAGGCAGATAAAGGCAGAAGGTATATCAATAGCAGATGAGATTGAGGCTGCGCGAATGATACGTGAACTTGCGCTGCTTCGCGGAAAGATGCAACCGGGATTGTATGAGCTGATGGATGCAGTCCGTAGTGCATTTGTGAAAGGTGAGATATCCTCGACAGATAAGTCTTTAACGCTGCTTCAGACGAGTTTGCAAGGGACAAAGCGAGGTAAATTGTCAAAAGAAGCGGATGTACCGCCGCTCGTACATGATTTTCGTGCTTCTGTTCGTTCGCTTCGTCTTCCAGCGCGTTCTACTGTACCACATGAGACGATTCTTGACATATATAAGAAAGAACGACACCAGCGTTTAAGTCAATTCTTTCATTGCCTCACTTTTTTAGGAGTTCCATTTTGTGAGAAGTTGCGCGGTCCTAATCTTGCGAGAAAGCAGAACATCAATCTTATGCGCGAAACTTGGAAATATCGTTTTTCAGCACAAGTGGAAAGTGCTCTTATTGATTTATCTGTGTATGGCGGAACGGTGAGGGAAGCCGCACAGGAAATGCTAAGAGCAAAGCTGTACAAGGCAAAGGGACGGGCTGGAGAGGAGGCACTTTTATTGCTAGAAGCCTACCTAAGTGGTTTGTTTTCCGACTTTTCTATATACACCCAATTTATAGATGAAGCTGTGCAAGAGGATGGAGACTTTGCTTCAATGGCAGATTGTGCTTACTATTTATCACAAATAGAAAAAGCAAATCAGCAAGCGGATCATGCTAGACATAAAGCGCTTTCGTTATTTTCTGTTTTAGATGGAGGCGAACCAGCAATTATTGCGGAAAAGCTTATCGATTTGTATACAATGCAGCCTGCAGATCAGCAATTTATTGAAGCGTTGGAGCTTTATTTGCAAAAGGAAAAACGAGAAAGCCAAGTAGAGGGAGCAGTATTTGGGCTGTTAACTTCCTTAGCGAAGCGGACGGTAGATGAGGTCATGCAAGTGGCAGAAGGATATTTTTATGGAAGTGGCGATATGCAGAAGCAAGCTCCGATATTTTTGAATGGTTTATTTGCTGGCGCAAAAGATATCTTTTTATATAACGAGTCACTGCTTGACGGGATGTCTCATGTTCTAGAAGTACTTGATGAAGAGACATTTTTACAAGTGTTGCCGCATTTGCGCCTCTTGTTCAGCCAATTCACGCCGCTTGAGGTGGATACGATTGCTAGACAGGTGGCCGGGTTATATGGTGCGACAGAAGAAGTGATAAAAGAAGAAGCAATTTCAGAAGATGTGCTCGCGTATGCAATGCAATTAGATCGGAAAGCACGGGAGATTTTAAAGAGACGGGGGCTAGAAGATGGAGAATAACATTTCTTTAAATCGCTGGCGTCTTGTCCTTGGAAAATATGCGGATGACCAAATCACATTTCAGGAAGAAAACCATGCATACAGGGAAATGGATGAGGTGCTGGAGTTTTTATACGAACGGGAACGCGGAGAGGAACGTGGTGGGTCGCTGGGTCCTTCTCAGTTAACAGTGCCTACTTGGGTTTCGAAAGTGCGGGAGTTATTTCCGCAAGAAACAATTGAAATTATGGAAAATCATGCGCTGGAAAGGTATGAATTAACGGCTCTATTACAAGATAAACAAACGCTTGAAAAAATGGAGCCGAATATGAATTTATTAAAATGCATTTTGCAATTTAAGGATTATGTAAAGCCGGATGTATTAGACACAGCTAAACGTATTGTAGCGAAAGTCGCTGAGGAGTTACGCCGTAATTTAGAGCAAGAAGTGAAGCATGCTTTAAGCGGTAGACAGGATCGGAATCGCTCTAGCCGCGTGCGCACGATGCGTAACTTTGACTTTAAGAAAACGATTCGAAAGAACTTAAAGCATTTTGACAAGGAAACGAACACCATTCATATTGAAAAACCATACTTTTATGCTGCGACAAAGCATGTTAGCCCATGGCGTGTGATCCTTGCAGTAGACGAGAGCGGAAGTATGATTGATTCTGTTATTCATAGTGCAGTTATGGCAGGCATTTTTGCAAGTTTACCGACGATTAAGACAGATCTGTTCATCTTTGATACAGCTGTTGTTGATTTAACGGATCGTATTGACGACTCGGTGGAAACGCTTATGAGTGTACAGCTTGGGGGAGGTACATATATTGCTCAGGCGCTGCGCTACGCAACGAATAAAATCGAGATGCCTCATAAAACAATTGTCGTGCTTGTAACGGATTTATATGAAGGTGGCAGTTACGCTGAAATGTACCGAGAAGCGATGAAGATTGTAGAATCAGGAGCAAAACTGATTGTGCTTACTTCTCTTGATCCGACTGCACAGCCTTTTTATGATAAACAGGCAGCTAAAAAAATGGCGGCGCTCGGTGCTCATGTAGCCGCGTTAACACCAGGGAGGTTGGCACAGTGGATCGCAACAATCATTTCTTAAATGTTCTTTCCTCTATTGATGAAACATATTTAATTGCCATGTCCAACAAAGGAACATATAAGAGAGCAATGAAGGATTTGGCTGCTGCAACAAATATCAAAATGGACGTAGAAGAGGGTGCAGCGCAAATACATCTTGATGATGAAACTACTGTAACGTTTACGGGAGATATACGCAGTTACTCCTGCACTTGTGAAGCACGCTCGATTTGTAAGCATGTCATTATGGCTTTATTAGAAGCAAAGAAGATGTACGAAGGTGAAGAGAACATAAAAGTTGATTTCTCTGCCCTTTTGAATGTGGAAGTTCACAATATTGTCTCCGAAAAAATGTGGGCTGAAATGATGTTCCGCGAAACATTTCAGCAAAAGTTTGTTTTGGAAGAAGAGGGTGCTTTAATTGCCTCCTTTCCAGAAGAGGATATAACGGTTCGCTTTCTGACAGCTGAATCGGTAGCTGATGCGATTTGTACATGTAAAGCAGAGGGAATATGCCGGCATAAGGCGGAAGCGATATATTGGTATCAAAAAGAGAGAGGAATTTCGCATGAAACGAAACAGATGCAGCCTCTTATTATTGCGCCGGATAAGCTATCTATTTTCAAAGAGATGATTGAGCAAATTGTTCACTTTGGATTAACACGTCTTACCGAAAATACAATCTATGAAATAGAACAACTTTCTGTAAAAGCGCGTTCTTTGAAACTAGCAAAGTTGGAAAATTTATTTCGTAAGCTCGGGGCCGATATTAGGCTATACCGGATGAAACATGCATCTTTTCAAATGGCATCCTATCGGCAAACGCTGTCCGCGATTTATGAATACATTGTGTTGTTAGAACGTCACCGTCTGCAAGAGAGTCCGTTTCGTTCGGAATATTATGAAGTTCCACCGCTTACTTTGCATGCCTTTGGCGCATCCGGCTGGCAAACGAAGTCCGGTTATGTTGGTGTGACATATTATTTCTATAATCGAGAACAGGAAAAGTGGATCACATACACACAGTCACGCCCCATGTTTTATGAAGGGAGCAACACAACTTCTGAAGAGCTCCATGAAAAGCAAGTTCCATGGGGAATTGCAGGGAAAGGATACGAATTGTCTCGTTCATCTTTCGGGTTAAAGCAGGCAAAACTTAACGCCGATTTTCAACTGTCATCTAGCTCACAGACGGTAGGGGAAGTGGAAGGAAAAACAAATGTGGCAGAGTGGCAATCTCTCTTTTTAACCTCATGGGAAGACTTACTAAAAAAAGTAAAAGAGAACAGGTTAGAGCCAAATAAACAGGGAGTCTTTTGTATCGAAGTTGCTGAAATAGGAGATTGGCTGTTTCAGAAGCAAGAACAAAAATGGATCGTATCTCTTATCGATAAGAATGGTAAAACATTGCAAATGCAAATGATGAAACGACCAGAAAACGAGCGGATGATTCGACTTGTAAAAATATATTTGGACTCGCTATATGTAAAGAAAATGTTAGTCCACCCTTATCAAGAAGGAACAAAGCTCGTTGTTACACCTGTTATTTTATATACAGAAACAGGAGAGGTTATAAATATTACACTCAATGAAGGGGAAACGTTTTATGATAGAGTTAGTACGCATAATCGATGAATTAGAACAAGTTCTAGATGAGATGCTTATTTCAGGAGCGGGGGCTATACCACTTTCTTTGTTCCATGATATAAAACGAGAATGCGAAAAGTACGGACTAACTTATGCTGCCGCGCAGCTGCTTGTCATAGAGGAAGAACGAAACAAAGCCCGCTTTCTTCATAAAGAAGAAACAGGAAAGCTGACAGAAGCGTTTTGTAAGTTGCAGGAATATATTCAAGTTGTAAAGGCTGAAATGCTGCATTTATAAAGATGTGATCGGATAGGAATTTAATTTATCCCGTATTAACGGGCAATAAGATTCCCACCTCAAGATTTAGAGAGGCGCGAGGAAGATAGGTAGGAGAGGAACTGTCCGTAAAAGCCCGAATGGTTCAACTAATAATGAGTGGGGAATGAAGAATCCCCCACTCATTACAGTTTCGCTTTATTCATCATCATAGTAGCAGTGGCGGACAAGTAGTCGGAATACCCAAGCCTAGACACCAATTGAACTTTGAAGCTTTTAAATATTTTCTTGAATGCTATTTTAACGTAAGTGCGGATTATGATGAATTGGATAAAATTATTCACGATTTTAACTCATTGGAAAATATGGAGTATCGTAAAAAACTTCTTGCAGAGTTAAAGCTAATTTTGCACATAGAAGATTGGGGTATTGTTCACGGACTCGTTAAAAAATATGGTAAGAGAAAGATGAATGAAGAAGAACTGAAATTGCTAATTCAGAGTGTTTTGGATCATTTTGAACTTAATTAAAGATATTATAGAATGACTGCAGTTTGGTAATGGGTTTTATGCAGCAAGTACATTCACTGAGTTTTTAAATAAATTACATGATTAATAGATTTAAAATAAACATACTAAGACTAGTCAAGTAGTTTTATAAAAAATCATTAGAAGTACTGAATTTGATACTTACTTAAAAATAACACTTTTGGAACAGTTTCATCATTCATTTAGATATTAATAGAATTATATATAATGTCAATATTGTTAAAATATGCTATTATTCCTTGTGTAAAAGTAATTCATATAAGAGGAAAAAATTGAAAGGTAGGATTAAAATGATTAGTGGCTTAAAAAAAGCGGCCTTATCTTCATTAAAAGACAGATGGGGATTGGGGGTATTGTCATCGTTTCTTTATCATGTCATTTCCAGGACTGGTATGCTTATTATAGGATTTCCACTGTTGTTACTGGGTATCTTATTAAGTGAAACAATGAATTCTAGTTATTCGATTACAGGAGATGAAAAGTTAAATGCAGTAGGTGCTTTTTCTTATTTACTTGTTTTCGCTGTTCTATTTATTTGTTTAATAGCTGTACAAGGCATTATGAATTATGGGTATCTTAAAGTTACATTGCGTTTAGCGAAAAAAGAATCTACTACAATTGGTGAGTTATTTGAAGGATTTCGAAAAAGTAATGTGTTTAGATCTATAAAGGTGACTTTTTTAATGACTGTATACACACTTTTATGGAGTGTATTATTAATTGTACCAGGTATTATAAAATTTATCTCTTATTCTATGGCTTACTATATTTTGTTAGATCATCCAGAATATACGGCGAGTGAAGCAATTAAAAAGAGCCAAGAACTGATGAAAGGACATAAATTAGATTTATTCCTACTATCGTTAAGTTTTATCGGATGGTTTATTTTAGGCGTTATCATCGGATTTTTCACATTTGGTATCCCGTTTCTTTGGATCTATCCATACTACATTACAACAGTATCGCATTTCTACTTGAATATGGTGAATAGAGATACTGTTATGGAGGAAAAAACAGTTATCTAGAAGGAGAATATAGTTTGTTTTATATTGCTACACGAGGATAGAATAATTTACGAAGAAACTTTGATGGTAAAGAATTAGTAGATTTGTGGCAGCTAAATGAAGACCAGGGAGTTGACGATCGAAGTATTGATTATAATTTATATAAGGATAATATAATGATTCATTATACATTTAATAGTCACCTCTTTATTTTATAACTTCCTAAAGTATTAATATGTAATATTGCCTGTACATGAAGCTTATCCGTTTCATGTATAGACAATATTTTTATAAGGCAGATATTATTTGTTTTTGTGTGTGAGCGTAGTGGCTGGGGTGAAGCGAAGCTAGGGGTAAGAGGAAGGAGAATTCTTTCGGAGAATTCATTAAAATAGAGATAGATGTACGAAGAAGAAGTAATACAGTTTAATATTAGTTTCGGTGAACCGTATCATAAGTAAATGAGGTCAAATTTTCTCCTTCATCGCAGTAGGTACAGCCCAATGAAAACATTTAAAAATCAAGAATATAGGTAAGTAGATTAACATTAATCCAGCCGTAACACCCTCTATACTTTGGTAAGTTTTAATAAATACAAAGAATCCAAGAGTATTGAATCTCGATTCTAGTATGTATAAGTTAGAGAGCATAAACCATATATTAGCTTTTACAAAGAACAAAGTGATTAATAGTACGTTTCTAAACCTCGCGTGATAACAGTGGATAAGAACCCTGTCTATCCTATAGCAATTCAATCGTTGAAAGAAGAAAAACATATCCCTGAAGGCATAAAGCTAAGACAAGTTAGATATCTCAATAATACAGTGAAGCAAGATCATCGTTTTATCAAGAAACGTGTGCGCCTTATGTTGGGGCTTAAGTCATTTAAAACTGCACTTTCTATATTGAGAGGTGTTGAAGCCATACATATGATAAAAAGGGACAGGTTAATTTACGGAGCCAGTCTGTCCAAAATCAAAAAGAGTTCATCCACCATGCGTTTGGACTTATAGCATAAAATACAATTCCGCTAAAAATATATGTGCTATATTCTCTTTTATTTTATCTTTGCACCAGAACCTTAATTTTCAGCGAATCCCCTCTTCATTAATCGCTTTAATTTATTTTCTGTATCTGTTTCCTCTACTGGTGTGTAGATACTGCACCGTAAATCCATATCACCTTGAACTTGAAGAGAAGTTAAATTAAACAACATTTTTCCTGCTTTAGCATGTCTGAATTCAAGTATCATATCTGGTGCCTTACTCACTTGACTTTCTTGCCATAAATCCTGAAATTCTGAATGTGAATGACTCATTTCTTTAATAAACTGGCTGTACCATTCATCATCTAAATAGCGTCCATAATAGGTACGGAAAATAGCAAGAAAACCTTTCACAAAATGTTCCCAATTGATGGCCAATGCTTTTAATTCTTTTCTAGTGAACACTAAACGAATCAAATTTCTATGATCATTCGGTATTTGTTCAAAATCTAAAAAAACATAAGCGGCTGCAGGATTCCAGCCCACAATATGGCAATGCCGATCCGTAATGATAGTCGGACAATATGTTAATTCAGCTAGTATTCGTATTAAAGAAGGGCTAAGCTTTGATTGATTCTTTTTTTGACTTGTAATTTCCGAATTTGTTTCTAATGCCAGGTCATATAAGTAGTCTGTTTCATCATTATTTAATTGCAAAGCTTTAGAAATACAATCAAGTACGATTGTAGAAACCTTTATATCCCTTCCTTGCTCTAGCCATGTATACCAAGTGGTGCTTACACCTGCTAATTGTGCAACTTCCTCTCTTCGTAACCCAGGTGTTCTTCTCCGGGTTCCGACAGGCAAACCAATAGACTCTGGAGTAATTTGGGCGCGCTTAGCTTTTAAGAATGTCGACAGAGCTTCAAGTCTAGTTTTATTATTCATTTTTAAAACTCCTTATCAATTTAACCTAGTAGTAGTTATACTAGGATAAATCCCCCCTTGTAATAGGATAAAATGACTGTAAAATACAAGTATATTATTGATTGGAGGGAATGCAAAGTGGAAAGAGTTGTGATTTCTGGTATGGGAGTAGTTTCTCCTATAGGAAACGACATCAAAACATTTTGGAACAATCTAATTAAAGGGGAATCTGGTATAGTCAATATTGATAGTTTTGATGTTACTAATCATAAAACAAAAATTGCAGGTATCGTCCAAGATTTTAATGCAGATGAAGTTTTAGGAAAGAAAGAAGCAAGACGTTTAGATCGTTTTTCTCAATTTGCTTTGGCTGCAGCTGAACAAGCTTGGTCAGATTCTAAGTTAGATCTTGATCGTATAGATGTAGAAAGGTTAGGCGTATACGTAGGTTCAGGTATCGGAGGGATTGAAACCTTGATTGAAAATGTTGATGCGCTTAGGCAGAAGGGGCCAAGAAGAGTCAGCCCAACTCTAGTACCTGCCATAATGTCTAATGCTGCTGCAGCCCAAATTAGTATCAAGTGGAATGCGATGGGACCTTCTATGTCACCTGTTTCTGCTTGTGCAATTGGAAATACAGCTATCGGAGAAGCCTTTAGACTAATTCGTTCTGGAGAAGCTGACGTTATATTTGCGGGTGGAACAGAGTCAGCTATAACAGACTTATCAATAGCAAGCTTTGGTAACGCTACAGCATTATCAACAAGAAACGATAATCCCACTAAAGCTAGTCGTCCATTTGATGAAAATCGAGATGGATTTGTCATGTCAGAAGGAGCTGGAATTCTAATCTTAGAATCTTTATCTCATGCTTTACGTAGAGAGGCAAAGATTTATGCAGAAGTCATTGGATATGGCGCAAGTTCAGACGCACACCATATCGTAGCTACACATCCGGAAGGTAAAGGTGCCTATCTTGCAATGAGATCAGCTTTAAAAAATGCCAATATATCACCTGAAGAAGTTGATGTTATTAGTGCTCATGCGACAAGTACAAAAGTGGGGGACATCTCTGAAACGGTGGCTATTAAGCAGCTATTTGGAAAACAAGCTTATCAGATTCCAGTAACAGCTAATAAATCTATGTTTGGTCATTTGTTAGGAGCAGCTGGCGCAGTTGAAGCAATTGCTTTAGCAATGAGCATAAAGGAAGAGATAGTTCCTCCAACAATTAATTTAGAAAATCCTGATCCATTATGTGATCTAGATTACGTACCGTCTGTTGCTCGCCAAATGAAAATAAATACAGGCCTATCTAATTCATTTGGTTTCGGAGGTCATAATGCAGCTATTGTTTTAAAGAAATACGAGTGAATAAACTTTCTCTCGTAAATTTAACCGTTTCCTCTAGAAACGGTTAGATTTATCTAATTAAATGGCACGGTTACAGAACTAAAAAATCCTGCATATCCAAAAAGGACTTTTAATCTAACTTTATTTTAAATCTACAACATGATAAATTTCCATTTAACTTTAGCCTATGTATAGGAGGAGTTTTTCACCCTAACTAAGTTGGTATTTTTACTTAGTGCGGATTTATTAACATGACATAGTGAACTACTCGCCACTTAGCAAAGCTTGAAGTGGGAGCTTCTCAGTTCCACGACGAAAGTAACCTTTCGTCTCCCTGAGCGTTACTTCGGGATGTTCCACCCCTAGATGTCCAACGCTTGGACGCCCTTTTGGTACGGTTGATATTTTACGCAGGGACCGAATGGCTTAGTTTTCGCACTCTATTTTCTTCCTGCAACCTCATATATCAAGTTATGAAAGAGCTTCATATAGCTAGTTTATCAAAAGTTTTTGGCTGTGCCAAACCGAAATTCATCTCCCACCTACCGTTGGGCTACGCCCTTCACACGCTTGGGGAAGGAGAATTCTTACGGGGAATTCGTTAAAATTTTTAATGAAGTTAAATAAGATAGTAACTCTTGCAATACCTATTCTATTATTAGTAGGTTGTGGGGGAGGCGATAAATATTCTACTCCTAAGACTGAGCAAACTAGCAAAGCAATAATGAAAACAGTACTGAAAACAGTACTGTCCGATAAACAGTATCCCTATTATATTTGCGAACAAATAGTAGAGTTTCAATTCAAGAAGGATGAACTATTAGTAAACATAGGAGAAGCTTCAAAGGACAAGACGAAAGCAAAAGATGTTTTAAAAACATCAAACGAGATAGATAAGATTTTAGACAATATGGAACACATGAAAGTTCCTGATAAATACAAAGACATTCACAAATCCATACTAGATGGGGTAACAGAGTCAAGAGAAGCAACGAAGTTAATGAGAGACGCTGGTAAAGAGGATGAACTTAAGATTCAAGAAGCCGCAATAAGAGGTTCTCAATTTTTATCAGGTGCAGACGGAGAACATTGGAAAAAAGCAATTTATGAGTTACTACAGGAAAACAAAGATGCTTACAGTAAAGCACTTGATAAGAAAGTAGAGGAACACTCAAAGTAATACAATAACTTGTAACATTCGCTTTACCAATCATGTTATTAGCAGGTTGTACAATTGCTGAATGGGGAATTGCTTCAACTTTATGGTTTAATACAGACCACTTAGAGTTAGAAAATGAATTATCTACAGAAGAATTAAAAGCATTACTTATCAATAGTAAAATTTAATACATAATAAGAAAAGCCGACTCAATTAAGAGTCGGTACTTTTTTATTACAGCTAATTTATAAATTTACTAAAAAAAATTCATTTACTTGAATATTATTATTTTGAGGTATTTACTTTTCTTAGCATAATTGGCATGTAGTGTAACTGTTCTTTTGTTCGAATAGGTTGGACATTAATGAGATGTGCTTTTTTGTTCATGGATTTTACACCTCTTTATTTACTGTGCTTTGAATGTGAAGTAATATTCAAAAGTTAACATTCGTATTTATAATAAATAAAAAGCACTTTTTAATGTTTTAAAAGTGCTTTTAACTTGATGTTGATGTGACGGAACCTTAAGTATGTTAGAAATTAAAAAAAGTCGCTCAATAATGTTAAAGGGACTTTGCTCACACAAATGAGCTGCATATCAATTCATCTATGATATACAGATCATTTGTATGATAATTATTATAAATAATTGCGGAATAATGAACTTATATTACTGCTTTTAAAAGTTCTGTTACTAATGGAAGTACTCCACCTAAGAATGATAAAACTGCCATTGCGATTGTCATATTATTTCCTCCTCTTTTTTGTATTACGATGTGGTGGATCTTTATACCTTTATCATAGTAAGCGATTACATTTATAGCGATACATTTCTATATGTAATATTGCATATTTATACGTTTAGACAAAAATTATACCTCTATTAGTCATTCCTTTATGGTACCATAGCAAAGTGAGGGTCTTTAAGGGTTCTCCTTAATAGGAGGAAACGATTTGGAAAGAGTGCAAGCGAGTATTG
>NZ_JBALMG010000025.1:26936-27379 GCF_036963225.1 Bacillus sp. JJ783
GGGTTCTGCTACTTGGTATTGTATGTTTACAGTTTCTTAGTTGTTATGTAAATACTATATAACTACACTAGTGGAGTCTTGCCTACACAGGTAAGACTCTTTTGTTGTATCTGAGGTGAATTTTTTGGGGAGGTACTCCAAAATATTAGTTTGATGGGCATGTGGTTCTACTTCTATCACTGAAAGTAAATTTTTATTCAAAAGTTAACTATATATTAATTAATTATTTAATATATAAATTAATTGGGTTAAGAATAGTGTAATATTGTTATAAGGAGATGATTTTATGTTAAAAATAGAACAAAACAAAGTAGGATTAATTTCAGGAATTAGCTTATTAATATTGTTTTTGACTAATTCTTTTATAAAAAGTGATTTTTGGGTTATTTGTATAGATGTAATTTTAGTTTTGGTTAACTTAGTTTTATTTATTATTTCTAGAG
>NZ_JBALMG010000025.1:27415-27902 GCF_036963225.1 Bacillus sp. JJ783
TTCTAGAGGTATAACAAAAACTAAGTTACTTAGAAAAATGGATAAGTTAGATGAAATAAAATGATTTTTTGTTATTTTTTAAGGATGGAAGACGATTATTGTGAGATCGTCTTCCATTTTTAGTTTCTGATAACATTGTATTAAATGAATGTAGAGGATAACTTAGTAAGGATTTAAATATGTAAACCATTAGTTTACATATATTAGAGTAATGGTTTATTTATTGATTACGGTTTTATATAGGCGACAGTGGATATTTAAAAGCAGGGGAAGAGATTCAACAAGTAGTTGCTGGAAAAACAACTACTCAAAAGAATAAATTACATATTATTGGCACTAACAAATCCATATCACTTACACCAATAGAGTTAATACTTTATCTTAAAGATAATCAGAACAAAATAATATACAAATAAGGGCGTGAAGTAGCGCCCTTATTTGTATATTATATTAAGAATTAGAGCTTTATTTAACATTTATTATTAAT
>NZ_JBALMG010000026.1:0-18177 GCF_036963225.1 Bacillus sp. JJ783
ACTTATATAGTAATACATATCGGCATTTAATAGGTCGTTGGCAGAAGAATATCCCTAGATAAAGTAGTGATTTTTATTTTATGTTTTGGAAATTAGGTTTTTAAAATAATATGAGTAAACAAAGAGGAAAGGGATGAAACCAAATTGGTTTCATCCCTTTCCTTTTATTATGCAAAATTGGAGGAATGACAATGAATGAGTATAGAAGAATAATGTTGCCGCTACTACAAGAAAAGCTATTGCTAATTAGTGCGATTTGTAGCGGGATAGTAGCTGCCATTTTAAATTTATCCCGTCCGCTATTTATGGGGCTAATTGTAGATAACCTTATTCAGCGGGAGTTAAAAGGTGCGTATGTATATATTGCTTTGTTTGCAGGGAGCCGCTTTTTGATGTGGGTGAACAATCTTTTATTTGATTATGTAAGCTCAAAAGCAAGTCAGCGAATATTACGAGAGAAGCGTATAGATGTATTACGACATTTTTTCGTATTACCGTTTGAAGAGAGTGAGAAGGTAAAGCAAGGAGAGTTAGAAACTTTGGTCGTGTCTGATATTCCGAACTGGATACGGTTATATGGATCTATATTAATTGAATATATTCATGCACTTGCGCAATTTATTGGTGCGTTCATAGCGCTACAACATATAGATATACAATTCATATGGTGGGTAACTCCGTTTTTATTTTTAAGTGCAATTGTTCCAATGTTTATGGGAAAAAAAGTAAGAAATATTGCGAGCATTGCTCAAAAGAATCAATCAATTGTTGTAGAGATGATGTCACAGTTTGTAAAAGGTATACAAGATTTGCGTAGTTTACAAAAAGAGAGCTGGGCAATTGGCTTATTTAAAGGAGTGACAGTAAAATCTTATAAAACAGAAGTAAAGAAGACGATGTTGCAACAGTGTATTGGGATAGTTGGAACGGTAATAGAAACAGGCGCATATGTAGTCGTTCTTATTATAGGTGCACAAAAAATAATGAAGGGGGAAATGGAAGTCGGTTCGCTTGTGGCGGTATTAGCTACAATTGAGATGTTATTTTACCCTGTTCGTTATGCAAGTGATTTATTGATGATGACACAAGTTGCTATCGCTTCGGCCAGTCGAGTTTTTGGCTTTTTAGATATACCGGCTGAATACAGAAATGTAGAAAGAGCGATGGGAATGAAATTAACAAACGTTTCATTTCAAGAGAACGGTGAAGAGAGATGTAGAATTAAAAATATTCATTTGCAAATTAATCCTGGCGAACTCATTATCATTGTGGGGGAAAGTGGTGCAGGAAAAACGGCGCTTTTAAAATTAATCACGGGTTTATATAAACCGTCTAATGGTAGTATTACTTATTACGGTAATAAAGCTCGTATGACTACTATATGGCAGGAACCACGTTTTTTTCGAACGACAGTAAAAGAGAATATGTATTTTGGGGAAGGGGGCTTAGAAAAACAGTTAGAAAAAAATATTGAACTTGTAAATGCGAAGTCGATTATTAGGAGTTTATCTGAAGGTATTCAGACTGTACTACATAAAAGCGGTGAAGAGTTTTCGGGAGGAGAGAGAAAGCGTCTTGCGTTATTGCGAGCGATTGCATCCAATCCGAATCTTATTATTTTAGATGAACCGACTGCGGGATTAGATCCGAGCAATCAAGAAGTGGTTTGGAATATGCTTAAAGGGCTAGGGGGGAATGTAACGAGAATTGTGACGACACATGATGTCGAGAGTGCGATGATAGCGGATCGGGTGGTTGTTATGAATAATGGAAGTATTGCGGAATGTGGGGATCCTAGAGAATTATTAAATTGTAAGTCATTGTTTAAAGAGATGCTAATAAAAAGATAAGAGCTACATAGCGCTCTTATCTTTATTCACTCTTATTAAGTTGATACGTATAAGACTCAGGATCGTTAGTACTAAACTCTTTGACTAGAGTAAGTTGATTTGTATCCGGATTATAATTGAAAATCTTGACTGTACGTTCGCTATTTAGTGATGGATTATATTCTTGAATAGCAAACGTATTTTCAGCAATCTGAGTCATATTACTGGTGGGAATATTTTCTATGGAATCGTGATTTGTAGAAATTTCAGTGACTCTTTCACCGTTGAAAAATAAAAGAACGATTACTAAAACAACTAAACATATTCGTATATAGCGAAGTTCTTTAATAATAGGGTGTTCTCCCAAAATAATCATCCTTTCTGTAACTATTGTATAGTAGTGGTAGTCATCGTGAAGAAACTAAGAAGACCGAGACCAGCTAAAAGAATAAATGAGATTAAAGCGATATAGAGACAAATACGTCCAACTTGCTTTTTTTCAGGATCTTTACTGAAGAGCGAGATGATCCAAGTGATAATCCCGATTGGGGAAAATATAAAACTAAGAATATATAATAGTATTTTTTCAAATAAATTCATAAAACCCCCCCTTTTTGAAAGCTCTACATGTGCAGTTTTCTTCGTATTAGCGCTGCTGTTATGTAGGAAAGTACAGAATAAACAGTACTATAAATAATCCAAGCGTCTAAGTTTTGTAAAGCTAGGTGTATATCGAATCCAGAGACGATAATGAAAAATATAAGTGGAACAGTAAAAGAAATAATAATTGCAGCCCATTTGAATTTGTATAGTAAGCCGCTAAAAGAAATACATAGTAATGGTAAAGTGAAGAAAACAAAAGTAAAAGGGTTGATAAGTAATTGTAAAATACATATCACCTCGCGGGTTTTGTATTTATTTCTAATTATATGATAAAAAGGTAAATATTTCATCTGGACTATAAATATTCTAACTATTTCGAATGTGAATATTTCCAAGCTTGTCCGTATAAGCTAAAATAAGGTATATAGTATTTTGGTGATTATGTTATAAGAAGATAAACACGTTAGGGTGATATAAAATGTGGCGGAAGCTTACGATTATTGTAGTGTTACTTTGTTTAGCGGGATATGCAGCTTATGATCAGTTTGGTAAAAAGGATCAAGTGGTACAAGAAAAGCCAGCAAAAAGTGAAGCTGTTATGAAAGAGATGATTGCAAGGAACGGTATTGAAATAGGAAAGAGTGCACCAGACTTTGAATTGACAAAGTTAGATGGAGCGAAGGTAAAGTTATCGGATTTAAAAGGGAAGAAAGTTATTTTAAACTTTTGGGCAACGTGGTGTGGACCTTGTCAGCAAGAAATGCCTGATATGGAGGCTTTCTATAAAGAACATAAAGAAAATGTAGAAATTTTAGCAATAAATTATACGCCTTCAGAAAAAGGAGGGGGAGAAGAAAAAGTAAGAAATTTCGCTAAAGAAAAAGGGATTACTTTTCCTATTTTATTGGACAAGAACATTGATGTGACAACAGCGTATAAAGTAATTACGATCCCAACTTCGTATTTTATAGATACGAAAGGTGTTATTCAGGATAAGTTTATTGGACCGATGACGCAAAAAGAGATGGAAAAACGGATTGCTAAATTAAAATAACGGCGAAAAGGTAGAGATGAAATATAATCATTTCTGCCTTTTCTTTTTCAAGTAGTGAAAGCTTCGTGATATGATAAAAGAAATATAAATGTTTAGAGATAAAGGAGTGTCTGGAGTGGGGAATGTATCCTTACCGTTAGATTATGTTGTAATTGATTTTGAAACAACAGGATTTAACCCTTATAATGATAAAATTATTCAAGTTGCAGCAGTGAAATATCGTAATCATGAACTAGTAGATCAGTTTGTTTCCTATGTGAATCCGGAGCGTCCAATTCCGAGCCGGATAACGAGTTTAACAGGTATTACAAATTATCGCGTTTCGGATGCACCGACGATTGAAGAAGTGTTACCTTTATTTTTAGCATTTTTACATACAAATGTTATTGTCGCTCATAATGCATCTTTTGATATGCGTTTTTTGAAAAGTAATGTAAATATGCTTGGACTACCTGAGCCTAAAAATAACGTTATTGATACTGTGTTTTTAGCGAAAAAATATATGAAGCATGCGCCTAATCATAAACTTGAAACGTTAAAACGAATGCTTGGAATTCGCTTAAGTTCTCATAATGCATTTGACGACTGTATTACGTGTGCGGCTGTTTATCAAAAATGTGCAGCTATTGAAGAAGAAGGGAAGCGAAAAATAAATAAGGAAGTACTTGATGAAACCGTAGTATACGAAGCGGTAAGAGAAATACTTGTACGCAATAAACGAAATGTAGAATGGCTACGTTGTATGAACGTTGGTAGTTATCTAGATATAAAAGCGTTTTATCCAGTTATGAGATTAAAGGTAAAAGGGCGAAAGAAATACGTATTAACAGAGATATTAGAAGATGATGTAAAGGGAATATGTACGAGCTTAATATGTGAACCGGCGTTAAAAAATGAAGTTGGTAATACGCGAATTATGCTTAATAGCTTAGAGGATGTCTTGAAATTAGAAAGTTATATTTTAGAACAGTATGATTTTGTATTACAGGCGCTTCATGATTATAAAGAAAATGAAAAGAATGCAGATGAAAAACTGAAAGAGTATTTAAATGTTATGGTATAAAAAAACTCCGTGTGCAAAATATTGTACACGGAGTTTTTTTTAGGAGTATTAAAACATAAAATTTTCTTACAAATCTGATTAAAGAGTTTTTCATTTGCTCATACTATGTAATAAGAAAACGTAGAAGAAAGGGTGAGCAGCATGAGAAGAAGTCGCCGTAGATCGTTTGAAGAACTTGTAAATGAAAATAAACAACAATTGTTAAGTGATCGTGATGCAATGGATCGAATTGAAGAACGTATTGAAAAACGTTATGAAATGAAACTTTTTAAGCAGGCTGAATAATTCTTAACACTAGTACGATACTAGTGTTAAGGAGGCGATAGTAATGGGTAATCCGAAAAAGAATTCAAAAGACTTTGCACCAAATCAAATTGGAACACAATCGAAAAAAGCTGGTGGCAATAAAGGAAAGCAAATGCAAGACCAAACTGGTAAGCAACCGATTGTTGATAACGGTTAAAGAAAAGGAGAATATTGCATTCTCCTTTTTTTGTATAAATTTGAAGGAACATAGGTAATTTAAGATGGTATGTATAAATAATTAGGAGGGAAGTACATGCCGAATCCAGATAATCGAAATGACAACGCTGAAAAATTACAAGAAATGGTACAAAATACGATTGATAATTTTAATGAAGCAAAAGAAACAGCGGAACTTTCTAATGAAAAAGATCGTGCTGCCATTGAAGCGAAAAATCAAAGACGTTTAGAAAGTATTGATTCATTAAAAAGTGAAATAAAAGATGAATCTTAACAGAGTGTACAAAAAAGGGCTGACTTTCGTCAGCCTTTTTTCGTGATTGTAAAGTTTTCGACGAGTAAACGCCAATTTTGTGGGAATGGTAGACCAATCTTCCAATAGCTGATGCCGCCTATTCCTTGTTCTTTCATTAAATTAAATTTACTTTGAACGGACCGTGAATCTTCAAACCAAACTTCGTGTTGTACGCCGTTTTCGTCAAAGTAATTGAAATGAGGAGCTTGAGCCGTGAAATCATAGCGAATAGGAACATTGTATTTACGAGCTAGTGCAACAGCTGCAACAGAGCTAATTGCTTTTGCTGGTGGATTTCCTTGTTTGAACGGCAGTTTCCAATCGAAACCATATAAATTTTGACCCATCATAATTTTTTGTGGTGGCATTTGAGATTTTGCATATTGAAGTACCTCTTTCACAGGACCAATAGGAGAAATCGCCATCGGTGGTCCGCCTTGCCAACCCCAGTCGTATGTCATAATGACGACGAAATCAACAATTTGTCCTTGTGCTTTATAATCATGAGCTTCAAAAAATTTCCCTTTTTGATTGGAACTTGTTTTCGGTACAAGCGTTGTACTTAATGTGTACCCGCTAGGTAAGCGCGTTTTTACATTTCGTAAAAAACGATTATATGCTTCGCGATCTTCAGGTGCTACATTCTCGAAATCAAAATGAATATCTCGCATGCCGTATTTTTCAGCTGTTTGCAAAATGTTCGTAATAAATTTGTTTTGAATCGTTGCGTCGCGTAAAAAAACAGATGCCAGTTCGGTACTGAAATTTCCATTTTCAATATTTGTAATAACGAGCATAGGGATGGTTTTACCTTGCGTTGCAATATTAGCGATTTTAGCTGTTTCTGTAGGTTCTTTTAAAGTGCCGTCTCGTTTTGCTTCAAAGCTGAAGTAGGCTAAATATGTTAAAAATGGATTAATAGCACGTGTAGCATTTACTAAACTTTCTTTGATCGGTATTGTTGAAGGTTGTAAATAAGCGATGGATTCTACTGCTCGTTTTGTTCCTTTCGGTATATATAATTGTTGTCCGACATGAAGAATAGATTTTAATGAAAGGTTATTAACTTTAGCTAAACTGGCGAGAGGAACGCTATATGTTTGAGAAATTCGATAAAGGCTGTCACCAGGCTGTACATAATAGTTATTGCCTTTTGTATTAACGATAAGTGCCTGACCAACAACGAGTGTTTCGGCTGGGTTTAGTCCATTGTCTTTTACAATTTCTTCAGGTGTAGATCCATATTTTGATGCTAAACTATAAACACTATCACCGCTACGAACAGTTACAATTTGAATCATGTGTTTGCCCCTTTCGGTAAAAGATTCACTGTTTTTATTTTATTTTTGATTCCACTGTATTATGATTAAATGTATGCAAGGTAGCAGAAGTGAAAGAAGGCGAATAGAAATGTTTGTAGCAGAATATGAAGTTGAAATCCGCTATGCGGAAACAGACCAGATGGGTGTTGTTTACCATTCAAACTATTTAGTGTGGCTGGAACTTGGGCGCACGAAACTTATACAAGAATTAGGATTTTCGTATGTTGAAATGGAGAAAGAGGGGATTATCTCTCCTGTATTAGACTTGCAAATTTCATATCGTAAAGCGATGCGTTACGGTGAAAAAGCAATTGTGAAAACGTGGATTGATACTTTGAGCCCGCTTCGTGTTGTATATGGTTATGAAATTTATAACGGTGATGGCGAGCTTTGTATTACTGCAAGTACAACGAATATTTGTGCGAAAAAAGAAGGGTTCCGCCCTGTATCATTTAAAAAATTATATCCTGAGTGGTATGCGAAATATGAGGAAATTAAAAAGAAATAAAAAAAAGCGTGGCAGAAGCCACGTTTTTTTATTTTTCATAATTAAATTGAGGGAAATCATCACCGTCGTTAAGTGTCACTAATAAATTATGTCCATCGAAGAACCACTCATCATCGCCTTCAATAAAGAAGTTAATACCTTCTTCTTGAATTTGAACAGCAGGATGCGCAGGATCATCTTTACGAATACCTAAAGAAAGTCCTTTTTGCACAGTACTGCAACCACCGTATTGTACGAAAAAGCGTATTGTTTCACCTGATTGTAAGTGTAATTCGTTTTTATACCATTGTGCTGCTTCTTTTGTTACGGAAAGATTCATGTATAGTTCCTCCAAATTATGTTGCTTTTTCTTTAGTATAAAAAATAACGCAAAAAGACGCTATTAATATGCTTCACGTTTTCTTTTTGCGTTATGTGGGTTACGATCTTATTTTTGCTTTTTTGAAAAGTTTGCTTTTGGTTCAGTTTTATTTATAATTCGTCCGATATTTGCACGGTGTTTATAAATAACCATACCTGCTAATAAACACATCGCAATAATGAAGATTTTATCCCCGCTAACAATGGATGCAATAACAGCAATGACAGCTGTTACCATAGAAGAAAGTGATACGTATCTTGTTGTAAATAAAAGGCTGAAAAAGACAACAGCTAATATTGCAAAAACAACTGGTGAATAGCATAATAATACCCCAGCAGAAGTTGCAACTGCTTTCCCCCCGCGGAATTTTGCGAAGATCGGATAGACATGTCCAAGAACAGCGGCTAATCCAAACCATAGTGGGTGAATATCTGACCCGAAAATAATCGGTAGACCTGTTGCTAATGTACCTTTTAAAATGTCAGCAATTGTTACGATAAAACCTGCTTTTTTCCCTAACGTACGGAATGTATTAGTTCCGCCTAGATTACCGCTTCCATGCTCACGAATGTCGATTCCATAACCGATTTTTCCAACGACTAATGCAAATGGAATCGAACCGAGTAGATAGGCAACGATAAATAAAAGATATGTAATAATCATGAGTTCAGTCTCCTTTATACAAATGTGTTGATAAAGGGTAAAAAGAGTTTTTCCCGTATATTGTACCATACATTTGTAAAGAGCACATTTCTTTTTTACAAATGAAAAAGTCATTAATTTTTAAAAAAACTTTCACAGGAATGTTACATTTTTCACAGGAACAGAAGAACTATATGTTGTATGATTTTAATCAAAAGACAACAACATGTTGGTGGAGGGTTATGAATGTTGAAACAAAATGTACGTGGAGAAGAATTAATGAAAGTATTTGAGACAATTATTCACGGTAATGAACAAGATTTAATGCAGGAAAATGCAAATGTAGATGGCCGATCTCCAATGGGAGTAATGGGAACGTTCGCATCTGAGAGCGCAAAGTATTATGCTGTAGCAAATTTACTATCAGATCAAGTGAAAAAAGCGATAGATCAAAATATATTATATCCACATGATTTAGATTTTTATGCAACAGGAACGACGACTTGTTCGCAAATTCCGTTAGCGCAAATGCTTGCTGACGGTTTCCATACTGGACATGGACATATGAGACAACCGCAAGATATTAAAAGTGCGTTGGCGCTTTCTTCAATTATTTTTCAGGCGAATCAAAATATGCAGCACGGTGGTCAATCGTTTGCACTCTTTGATATTGATTTAGCTCCATATGTGAGAAAAACAGTAGAGAGACATAAAAAACGATTGCAGTCATATCCGCTTACGAAAGAACAAATAGAGGAATTTGCATGGAAAGAAACAGAAAATGATACGTATCAGGCGTGTGAGGCTTTCGTTCATAATTCAAATAGTATGCATAGTAGGGGCGGGGGCCAAGTACCGTTTATTTCTATTAACTACGGAACAGATACATCGAAAGAGGGACGGCTTTTAATTAAGCAACTTTTAAAAGCGACGCAAGCTGGACTTGGTAAAGGGGAAACACCGATTTTTCCTATTCAAATTTTCAAAATGAAAAAAGGCGTAAACTTTGAAGAGTGTGATCCGAACTATGATTTATTTGAATTAGCGTTAGAAACGACAGTTGAGCGATTATTCCCTAACTTTTCGTTTTTAGATGCCCCGTTTAATGCTGTGCATTATGATGGTCGACCTGAAAGTGAAGTATGTTATATGGGATGTCGTACTCGTGTTATGTCTAATATACATGGGGAAGAAACAGCAATTGGAAGAGGGAATTTATCGTTTACTTCTATTAATTTAGTGAAATTAGCGCTAATTAGTGGTTCAAAAGAAGCGTTTTTTGAAGCGCTAAGTTACTACTTAGATTTAGGCGTTAAGCAATTATTAGAGAGATTTGCTTATCAATGTACAAAGAGAGCAAGAGATTTTCAGTTCTTATATTCACAAGGTGTATGGCGTGGCGGAGAAACGTTACAACCTGAAGATGCTGTGGCGCCGATTTTAAAACAAGGGACGTTAAGTCTTGGGTTTATCGGTCTTGCAGAATGTTTAGTAGCGTTAACAGGAAAGCACCATGGAGAAAATGAAGAATCGTGGAAGCTTGGATATGAAATCATTTCCTTTATGAGGAAGAGAATGGATAAGGCTACGGAAGAACATCAACTCAATTTCTCCGTAATTGCAACGCCAGCAGAAGGGTTATCAGGAAAGTTTGTGAAGAAAGATAGAGAAGAATTTGGTGTAATTAGCGGTGTGACAAATCATAATTATTATACAAATTCGTTCCATGTACCGGTGTATTACAATATTCAAGCGGTAGATAAAATCCGATTAGAAGGACCGTTTCACGCTCTTTGTAATGGCGGACATATTACGTACATTGAACTAGATGGTGCAGCTGTGCATAATCAAAAGGCGTTAAAGCAAATTGTACAAGCGATGGCGCAGTACGGAGTAGGGTACGGCTCAATTAACCATCCTGTCGATCGTTGTAAGTGTTGTAGTTATCATGGCATTATCGGGAATGAATGTCCGAGCTGCGGAAATGAAGATGAGAATGAAATAGAAAGAATTCGCCGCATAACAGGATATCTTGTAGGAGATATGTCAAAGTGGAATAGCGCGAAACGTAGTGAAGAAATGGATCGGGTGAAGCATAAATGAAAGTTATGAATATCATTCATGATAGTGTAGTAGATGGAGAAGGGTTGCGGACAGTCGTGTTTTTTGCGGGCTGTCCGCATCGTTGTATCGGTTGCCATAATCCGAAATCATGGAATGTTTGCAATGGAACTGAAATGACGGTAGAAGAAATTGTGAAAGAGATTGAAAAAAATTCATTAACCGATGTAACATTTTCAGGCGGAGATCCATTTTTTCAAGCTGCTGAAGTGAAAAAAGTAGCAAAAGCAGTGAAGGATCTGAAAAAAAATCTATGGATTTATACAGGTTACACGTTAGAAGAGATACAGAGTGCTCAAAATAATGATATGATAGAATTGTTACATTATGGGGATGTTTTGGTTGATGGAAGATTTGAACTTGATAAAAAAGATTTAACACTTCCATTTCGCGGAAGCTCCAATCAACGTATTATTCGATTGAAAGAGTAAAAAGGCGGGATAGGTTATATGAATAAAACAGTATTACTTGTTGAAGATGAAAGAAGATTACGTGAAATTGTTAGTGATTATTTTCGTAATGAAGGCTTTGAAGTAATCGAAGCGGAAGATGGAAAAAAAGCGCTAGAATTATTTGCTGAACATACAATTGATTTAATTATGTTAGATATTATGTTACCAGAAATAGATGGTTGGTCTGTTTGTAGACGAATTAGAAAAGAGTCAGCGGTACCAATTATTATGCTGACAGCACGTTCTGATGAGGATGATACATTACTAGGCTTTGAACTAGGTGCAGATGAGTATGTAACAAAACCTTTTAGTCCGAAAGTGTTAGTAGCTCGTGCAAAGACGTTATTGAAACGTGCGGATGGAGCGATAGGAGTATCAGAAGAAAATACTATGTCATTAGCTGGAATAGAAGTGAATCGACTATCTAGAACAGTTTTAGTAGATGGAGAAGAAATTATATTGACACATAAGGAGTTTGAGCTTCTCGTGTATTTAATGGAGAACAAAGGAATTGTGTTGTCACGCCAACATTTATTAGATCAGTTATGGGGATATGATTACTACGGTGATGACCGAACGGTTGATACACATATTAAAAAACTGCGAAATAAGCTAGGAGATAAGGCGAAGCATATCGGCACTGTTATTCGAGTAGGTTACAAATTTGAAGAATAGCCTTTAAGTTACTGTGCATCCCGGCTTTTGGATATAGCAAATTTACACTCTCCTTTGTAGGTGAAATGTACAAAAAATACTTTTCTTGTCTACAATGATAGATAGGAGTATTTTTTTAATTGGATTTCACGATGAGTTCACAAGAAGGACACAAACTGTGACTATACTGAAAGTACGAATTCACCAGAGAGGGGAAATAAAACATGGGATATTACGACGGACCGAATTTAAATGAAGAGCATAGTGAAACGAGAGAAATGAAAAAATCAGGTAGTAAAAAAGGATATTTTTTCACAGGTTTAGTTGGAGCTGTAGTCGGGGCGGTTTCGATTAGTTTTGCAGCACCTTACATGCCGTGGATGCAAAATAATGGAGCAGCAGTTTCGTCATTCAATTCTAATCAACAAGTAGAAGGTACTGTAGCTCCTGTTGTTAATAAAGTGAAGGGCGAAACTGATTTGCCAGGTATGATTGAAGGCGCAAAGGACGTTGTAGTTGGTGTAATTAATATGCAGAAGACTATTGATCCGTTTGCGATGCAACCAGCAGAACAAGAGCAAACAGCTGGTACAGGATCAGGTGTTATTTATAAAAAGTCAGGAAATAAAGCATATATTGTAACAAATAACCACGTAGTAGACGGTGCAAATAAACTTGCTGTTAAACTGAGCGACGGAAAGCAAGTTGATGCAAAATTAGTTGGTAAGGACCCTTGGTTAGACTTAGCAGTTGTAGAGATTGATGGATCTACTGTTAATAAAGTTGCAACTTTAGGTGATTCCAGTAAACTTCGTGCTGGTGAAAAAGCAATTGCAATCGGTAACCCACTAGGATTTGACGGCAGTGTAACAGAAGGTATTATCAGTAGTAAAGAACGTGAAATTCCAGTAGATATTGATGGAGACAAACGTCCAGACTGGCAAGCACAAGTTATTCAAACAGATGCAGCGATTAACCCTGGTAATAGTGGCGGTGCATTATTTAACCAAAACGGTGAATTAATTGGAATTAACTCAAGTAAAATTGCGCAGCAAGAAGTTGAGGGGATTGGTTTTGCAATTCCAGTTAATGTTGCAAAACCAGTTATTGAATCGCTTGAAAAAGACGGAGTAGTGAAACGACCAGCTCTTGGTGTAGGTGTTGTTTCATTAGAAGATGTGCAAGCTTATGCAGTAAATCAATTGAAAGTACCAAAAGAAGTAACAAATGGTGTTGTATTAGCTAAAATTTATCCTGTGTCACCGGCAGAAAAAGCTGGCTTAGAGCAATATGATCTTGTAGTAGCATTAGATGATCAAAAAGTAGAAAATTCACTTCAGTTCCGTAAATACTTATATGAAAAGAAAAAAGTAGGCGAGAACGTAGAAGTTACATTCTACCGCAACGGTCAAAAAATGACGAAAACAGCTACATTAGCAGATAATTCAGCTACAAAGAATCAATAATCGGAATAAAAGAAAGTCTCTTTCATGTTGAAAGAGACTTTCTTTATCGGATATACTAAAGGAATAGGAGGGATAAATTATGACAATTGAAAACCCAACTCGTACGGAAATTGGTGAAGTATTGAAGAAAAGTAAAACGATTGCAGTTGTTGGATTATCAGATAATCCAGAACGCACATCATATATGGTTTCAAAAGCAATGCAAGATGCTGGGTATCGCATTATTCCAGTAAATCCAACAGTAGATGAAGTGCTTGGAGAAAAGGCGGTTTCTTCACTGGTAGATATTAAAGAACATGTTGATATCGTAAATGTATTTCGTCGTTCAGAATTTTTAAAGGATGTTGCGAAAGAGTTTGTAGAGATTGATGCAGATGTTTTCTGGGCACAATTAGGAGTACAAGATGAAGATACATATAAACTTTTACAAGAAAAAGGCTATACTGTAATAATGGATCGTTGTATTAAAGTAGAGCATGCGATGACAAAATAGTATAGACTTTAACGATAGAAAGATTGATTCAGCCTTCACTTTTTATATAAGTAGGGCCGATGAACGAGGTGTTCATCATGAGATTTTTTAAAGGCTGTTTTTGGGGATTGTTACTTGTTATCCCGTTTTGGATATTGATCATTTGGATCATGATAAAGGTTTGGAATGTATAATTTTGGAATACATATCCATTTCTCGTTGACAAACGATTATTTTTCTGAAATAGTAGCCTAGAGGAATCCTTGTGAAAAAAAACAAGGATTTTTCTATTGAAAATAGTATATAAAAGAGATAAGATAACTTGCCAAAACTATAGTCGAGGCGTTATTCTATAATAGAAACATATGTTCTTATTTGATTAGGAAAGGGGCAAGGAGTTTGGCGAAGCATCAGTTCCAATATAATGAAGATGCAATTCAAGTGCTAGAAGGACTTGAAGCCGTTCGAAAACGCCCGGGTATGTATATCGGGAGTACGGATAGCCGTGGATTGCATCATTTAGTATATGAAATAGTAGATAACTCCGTTGATGAAGCATTAGCGGGATTTGGCGACGAAATTTCTGTCGTAATACATAAAGATAATAGTATTAGCGTAATTGATAAAGGGCGAGGAATGCCTACGGGAATGCATAAGCTTGGAAAACCGACACCTGAAGTTATTTTAACTGTACTTCATGCTGGTGGTAAGTTTGGCCAAGGAGGCTATAAAACGAGTGGTGGTTTACACGGTGTTGGGGCATCAGTTGTAAATGCCTTGTCAGAATGGCTAGTAGTAACGATTAAGCGTGATGGTAGCATTTATGAACAACGCTTTGAAAATGGTGGTACTCCTGCAACGACGTTAGAGAAAATCGGGAAAACGAAAGAGTCTGGTACAACGATGCACTTCAAACCAGATACAACTATTTTCAGCACAACAAATTATAATTATGAAACATTATGTGAGAGATTACGTGAATCTGCATTCTTATTAAAAGGAATGAAAATCTCGATAAAAGATGAACGTAATGATTTAGAAGATGTGTTTCATTATGAAACAGGAATTGAGGCTTTCGTTTCATACTTAAACGAAGAGAAAGATTCGATTCATCCAGTTGTATATTTCTCGGGTGAGCAAAATGGAATTGAAGCAGAGTTAGCGTTTCAGTTTAATGATGGTTACTCAGAAAACATTCTTTCGTTTGTAAATAATGTACGTACAAAAGACGGTGGTACACACGAAGCTGGATTTAAAACAGCGATGACACGTGTGTTCAATGAGTATGCTCGTAAAGTTTCTTTATTAAAAGAAAAAGACAAAAATTTAGAGGGTACAGATATTCGTGAAGGATTAGCTTCGATTGTTTCTGTCCGTGTGCCAGAAGACGTACTTCAGTTTGAAGGGCAAACGAAAGGGAAACTAGGTACAAGTGAAGCTCGTTCTTCAATTGATGCAATTGTATCTGAGCATTTAGCTTACTTTTTAGAAGAAAACCCGGATGTAGCTACACTTCTTGTAAGAAAAGCAATTAAAGCAGCGCAAGCACGTGAGGCTGCTCGTAAAGCGAGAGAAGAAGCGCGTACTGGTAAGAAGAAAAAAAAATCAGAAGGTACTTTAAGCGGGAAGTTAACACCTGCACAATCACGTAATCCTCAGAAAAACGAATTGTATTTAGTAGAGGGTGACTCGGCTGGTGGTTCAGCAAAGCAAGGGCGAGATCGCCGTTTCCAAGCGGTGCTACCATTACGTGGTAAAGTAATTAACACGGAAAAAGCAAAGCTTGCTGATATTTTTAAGAATGAAGAGATCAATACGATTATTTACGCAATTGGCGGCGGCGTAGGGAATGAGTTTGCTGTTGAAGATATTAACTACGATAAAGTTGTTATTATGACCGATGCAGATACGGATGGAGCACATATTCAAGTGTTACTACTGACGTTCTTCTACCGTTATATGAAACCACTTATTGAAGCTGGTAAAGTATTTATCGCACTTCCACCTTTATATAAAGTAAGTAAAGGAAAAGGGAAAAGTGAAGTAATTGAATATGCATGGTCTGATGAAGAATTAGGTGGTGTAACGAAAAAGGTCGGTAAAGGCTATATGTTGCAGCGCTATAAAGGACTTGGCGAAATGAATGCCGATCAATTATGGGAAACAACGATGAACCCTGAAACACGTACGTTAATTCGTGTGAAAATTGATGATGCATCAAGAGCTGAGCGCCGAGTTACGACATTGATGGGTGATAAAGTAGAACCTCGCCGTAAATGGATTGAGCGTAATGTACAATTTGGTATGCAAGAAGAAGGAAATATTTTAGAAAATGAAATGATTATGGAGACGGAGGTGGAATAACATGCAGGCAGAGAAGTTTCATGACCTCCCGCTTGAAGACGTGTTAGGTGACCGCTTTGCACGTTATAGTAAATATATTATTCAAGACCGCGCGCTTCCAGATGCGCGTGACGGTTTAAAACCGGTACAAAGACGTATTTTATATTCTATGTATGTAGAAGGAAACGTACATGATAAAGCGTTTCGTAAATCAGCTAAAACAGTAGGTAATGTTATCGGTAATTATCATCCACATGGTGATTCCTCTGTATATGAGGCGATGGTCCGTTTAAGTCAAACTTGGAAAGTACGTAATGTTTTAGTTGAAATGCATGGTAATAATGGTAGTGTTGATGGCGATCCAGCAGCGGCAATGCGTTATACAGAAGCACGTTTATCACCAATTGCATCTGAGTTATTACGTGATCTTGATAAAGAAACAGTAGAATTTGTGTCAAACTTCGATGATACGAGTGAAGAACCAGTTGTATTACCGGCAATGTTCCCAAACTTATTAGTGAACGGATCGACAGGGATTTCAGCTGGTTATGCAACAGAAATTCCTCCGCATCACCTTGGAGAAGTAATTGATGCGACGATGATGCGAATTGATAATCCGAATAGTACTGTTGATGATTTATTAACAGTTATTAAAGGACCAGATTTCCCAACAGGCGGTATTATTCAAGGGATTGATGGTATTAAAAAAGCGTACGAAACAGGTAAAGGTAAAATTATTATTCGCGGAAAAGCAGAAGTTGAAACGGTTCGTGGTGGAAAGCAACAAATCGTTATTACAGAAATTCCGTACGAAGTAAATAAAGCGAACCTTGTTAAAAAGATGGATGAATTACGTCTAGATAAAAAGCTAGATGGAATTGCTGAAGTGCGTGATGAGACGGACCGTACAGGTCTTCGCATCGTTGTAGAATTAAAAAAAGAAGTAAATGCTGAAGGTATTTTAAATTATTTATATAAGAATACAGATTTGCAAATTCCATATAATTTTAATATGGTAGCGATAAATCATCGTCGTCCAACACTTATGACATTACCTAAAATTTTGGATGCATATATTGGACATCAAAAAGAAGTTGTTACGAGACGTTCACAATATGAATTACGAAAAGCAGAAAATCGTCAACATATTGTAGAAGGTTTAAAGAAAGCATTATCAATTTTAGATGAAGTGATTGAAACGATCCGTGGGTCTAAAGATAAGCGTAATGCGAAAGATAATTTAAGTGCGAAATTTGGATTTACAGAGGCGCAGTCAGAGGCAATTGTTTCACTGCAATTATATCGTTTAACGAATACAGATATTACAGCGCTAGAGCAAGAAGCAGCGGAACTTAGTAAGAAAATTATAGAGTTACAGGCGATTCTACAAAGTGAAAAAAGACTTCTTCAAGTTATTAAAACAGATTTGAAGAGAGTAAAGAAAACATATAGTGATGATCGCCGTGCGATAATTGAAGAGGAAATTGAAGAAATTAAAATTGATGTGGAAGTTATGATTCCGCAAGAAGATGTCATCGTTACTGTAACGAAAGAAGGATATGTGAAACGAACTGGTTGGCGTTCGCATAATGCATCGAACGGAAAAGACTTCGGTATGAAAGAGGGTGACATCTTACTTGAGCGTTTCGATACAAACACGACAGAAACCGTTCTTTTATTTACGAACAAAGGAAATTATATTTATCTTCCTGTATATGAAATGCCAGAAATTCGTTGGAAAGATTTAGGTCAACACGTTGCGAATCTTGTTTCACTCGAGCGAGATGAAGCGTTAATTTGGGCAACAGTCGTACCGAATTTTGAAGAGGAAAAACGATTTATCGTATTTGTTACACGAAACGGTATGATTAAGAAAACAGAATTAAACCAATATAAAGTACAGCGTTATTCACGGGCGTTCGTTGCTGTAAACTTGAAAAAAGATGATGAAGTTGTTGATATATTTGCGACAGATGGGACAAGTGATATTGTTCTTGCAACACATGGTGCATATGCACTTGTATTCAATGAAGAAGAAGTAAGTCCAGTTGGTGTAAGAGCAGCTGGTGTGAAAGCAATTAACTTAAAAGAAGATGACTATGTTGCTTCTGGTAAACCGTTAAATGGTGAAAAAGATCAACTTATTCTCGTTACGCAGCGCGGTGCTGTGAAACGTATAAAGGCATCGGAAATTGAGAAATCAACGAGGGCGAAGCGCGGCCTTGTAATTTTTAAAGAGTTAAAACGTAATCCGTACCGTATTGTCGGTATTGAAATTGTTCGAGATGATGAATTAGTTTACATGAAGACAGAGAAACACATTGTAGAAGAAATTGATCCGAAAGCGTTTCGAAATAAAGACCGGTATAGTAATGGTAGTTTAGTACTAGATGTTAATGATACTGGTGAAGTAATTGAAACGTGGACAAAGAAAAGAACGGAATAAAGTGAAACTTTAATCAGTGGTTTTTTTTCCATACCCACTGATTATTAGCCTTCACAAATCGGG
>NZ_JBALMG010000026.1:18189-19540 GCF_036963225.1 Bacillus sp. JJ783
CGTTAATGCGGGATAAAGGGAGCATCTTGCTATGAATAATGGCAAGATGCTTTTTTCTAAGCAAATCATTATGTATATAAAAATAATCTTGTTATAATAATGAAATGAAATCGTTCTCATAAAGTGAAACTTTAATCAGTGGGGGGTTTCTTCATTCCCCACTGATTATTAGTTGAACCAATCGGGCTTTTACGAGCAGTTGATCCCTCACCTAACTTCTTTGCATTCGTTGAATTTTGAGGTAGGGATCTTACTGCCCGTTAGTGCGGGACAAATGGAGGGGCAACATGAAAAAAATAGGTGTAGGGATTGTAGGATTTGGATTTTCTAGTACAACATTTCACATCCCGTTATTACAAACGATAGAAGAATACGATATCCGTGCTATTTTATCATCAAAAGAAGAAGTAGTGAAACAAGCATTACCAAATGCTGAAGTTGTTGGTACAATTGATGAATTAGTAAACCGAGCTGATATTGACTTAGTGGTCATTACTTCACCGAATACAACTCATTTTCCATATGTAAAAGAAGCGATTGTACACGGTAAGCATGTTGTTGTGGAGAAACCATTCGTTGTTTCAATTGAAGAGGGAGAAGAACTTATTTCATTAGCGAAGCAACATAATGTCGTTTTAAGTGTGTATCACAACCGTCGTTTTGATAATGATTTCTTAACGATAAAGAAACTATTACAAGAAAATAGAATAGGGAATGTATACGCATATGAAGCGCATTTCGATCGTTTCCGTCCACATGTACGTGATCGCTGGAGAGAAAAGAATTTACCAGGTTCAGGAATTTTATATGATTTAGGATCGCATTTAATGGATCAAGCGTTATCATTATTCGGGAAACCAGATGCGATAAATGCAGATGTAATAAAACAACGACCAGGTGCAGAAATTGATGATTATTTCCATGTCGTACTTCACTACGGAGTAAAACGTGTCATTTTACATAGTAGCAGTTATGTGAAACAAGCTGGACCACATTTTACACTGCATGGCGATAAGGGTTCTATCGTGAAGTATGGTATGGATTCACAGGAAGAACAATTAAAAACTGGAATGAAGCCAGGGGATAATGGTTATGGAGCAGACTCTGAAGAGAATTTTGCTACTTTAGAAACAGAAGAAGAGTTAGTACGTATTCCGACAGAAGTCGGCTGTTATGACATGTATTATAAAGGTGTAAGAGATAGTATTGTAAATGGTGAGAAACCACCTGTAACAGCAGAAGAAGGCTTGGAAGTTATTAGACTTATTCAATTGGCAATTGAAAGCAGTGAAACTGGTAGAGTCATTTCTATAAAATAAAAAAGACACGATTCTGATATTATCCCCTTAAG
>NZ_JBALMG010000027.1:0-53787 GCF_036963225.1 Bacillus sp. JJ783
TCTTCTGTTACCTTTGGTTCTTCCGGTTTTTCTTCTTTTATTTCTTCTGTTGTTTCTTCTTTACCTGGATCTTCTACTTCTGGCGCTTCCTGTATCTTTATATTTATAATATCATATCCTTTAACGTGCGATTGATATCCCGATACTGGTTGCTCTTTCACTTCATACTTATAAGCTTTTCCTGCCGTATCAACAGCTGGTAAATTTTCAAACTCATACTTCCAATCATTTGCTGCAGTTACTTCTTTCGTTGCGATTACTTTACCATCTTGCAGTAAATCTACTTTAATTGTTTCCGGGCGATTATTTATATTATCGCCTTCCCACGTTTTCGTTCCTGCAACAGATGTAGTTTTCAACTTATTTGGAACCATAAGTTTTATTCCATTTACATCATCCTTCTTAATTGTAAAAGGAATTTTCGTTTGCGGATCGAACTCTACATAGTTCGGTGCTGAAATTTCTTGTACATAGTAATTACCTGGAGCAAGGTTTGGTGCTTCAACTACTCCGTCTTGATTTGTTGTATAAGAATCACCAATTTGCTGACCTGATTCTGTGTACAATTTAAAAGAAACACCTGGGATAACCTTCCCCTCGTCTCCTTCAATATGCTTAACAATTCTTAACGTTCCTTTAGAAGGTAAATCACCTTGCGCACCGCCACCTGCGTTTATATTTTTAACCCATGCATTCTTTGAAACAGTTACTGGCGGCTGATTTAAAATCTGGTAATCAATTGTATAATCATTATAAAACTCATCTTGATTCATTCCGCTATCAGTTATAATCGAGCTATATCGAATACTGATACCCTTACCACTTACCTGATCCTTATAACCTCTAAGGGAAAAAGAGTTACCGTTAAGCGTAATCGTACCATAACCTTGATCGATAAATTGTTGCGGAGTTACACCCGTATTTCCGACTATTATAATAAATCCTTCCTGCTTCAGCGTTTGACCTGATTGTAAAGTATCAGTCAAAACAATATCAGCACCTAACTGTTCCTTGTTACTACTAGCGTTTACATTCAACTCCCATTTCACCTCATTGGGAGCGTCTGGGTAAATTTCACCTGTTTTATAGATAAATGATGATGAACCCGTCGATTCTGTGGGCCCTTTAATTGTTACCCTTTAAGTTGCTAAACCTGTACCTAAATTTGTATCAACTGGTATCGTTTGATTCACTCCTACATTACTAGTTGCTTTGAATTCCAAATACAAATAGCCTCTAATGTTTTGAAGTTTCTCAACCGTATCATTAAATGTACATACCACATTAGTTTTTGTTACTTCGCAAGTACCAAAACTAACACCCGCATCATTCTTCAAGTCAATTCGTTTACTATACCCTGTTAGTTCTGCAGGTAGTGTTAATGTTAGCGTATCTCCGGCCTTCATTTGATTTCCAGATTTATCACTAAAATCTACTCTTATTCCCGATCGTTCTCCATAATTTAATTCCGTTTTGTCGAATGTAAAACTATCAACTAATCCTGTTGTGTTTAATTCTTGAGCATGACTTATAATAGGCATAAAAACTTGTCCAATAATAACAGTAAAAATAAAACAAATTACAGATATTCTTTTTAAATATGTACTCATAACGCCTCCGTTTTTAATTATCAAATTTTCCTGCGGTGAAATCCTTTCCACCCTAAACCACTCTGAAAAAGGGTTACAACTAAAGAATATTTGCAGTATCAAACTATCTTTAATCATGCAAAACAAAGCGGTAAACAACACGATTCATTAACCATATTGTTCGCTTGTTTTGGCAGCCAACAATAAATATTAGTACTTATGAAAATGCATTACAAGACTGTTCATTTACATATTATTTTGTTACTATTTTAGTAGTAACAAAAATGTACCGAATGACCATTTTATTCATATGGTCATCTGATGACTGACTATTTTTCTCTTTCGAATGTTATCCATTACCATTCTC
Organism: Bacillus sp. JJ783; assembly: GCF_036963225.1. Taxonomy (NCBI): domain Bacteria; kingdom Bacillati; phylum Bacillota; class Bacilli; order Caryophanales; family Bacillaceae; genus Bacillus; species Bacillus sp. JJ783. Next base: position 1,957 of record NZ_JBALMG010000027.1, read on the forward strand.
CCCTAATAACTTTATTCCACTAGTACTGAAGCACGAACATATTCCGAAATTACACACCCATATTTACTATTTTAATATTTCTCACCATTTCAAAACCCAACCTATTTAACAAAGATCCTATAGTTTTAAAATTAGAACAGTAAGCAATAAAATATATTCCACTATAATAATAGGAAGTAATTATAAATAGAAGGTACATACAAATTTTTCAACCTGCTATCTCCTCATTTTTAATAATTTCACAATAATAAGGCTACCTTTCCTTATTAAGAAAGATAGCCTTATTCGTATAGACAACTGCTCTACTCCTTATTTCTTCGCACCTTTTAACGACTCTCTTAGCACAAATTTTTGTAATTTTCCGCTCGCATTACGCGGAAGTTCATCTACAAATAAGTAATGACGCGGACGTTTATAATCTGCTAATTCATCACTTTCTTTGCAATACATTTCTAAATCAGCTTCTGAAATATTTTCATCTTTCTTTACAACAACCGCAACGACACGCTCTCCCCATAGTTCATCTGGCTCACCAAGTACTGCAACATCTAATACACCTGGGTGACTATGAAGGAAATCTTCCACTTCACGAGGGTAAATATTTACACCACCGCTAATTACCATATCATCAACGCGATCTGCAACGAATAAATAACCGTCTTTATCGAAGTAGCCTAAATCACCAGAATGATACCATCCTTTATACATCGATTTTTTATTTGCTTCTTCTCGATTATGATAACCAGCCATCATAGTCGGGCCGCGCAAAATAATTTCCCCTACTTCATAAGGAGGCAACATATCATCTGGCTCTGCTGGTGCATCTTCGTTCGGTTTGACGATTCGAATTTCATGGCTAAAGCACGGTGTTCCTGCTGAACCAGCTTTCGTAATTTGATCCTCTTCTACGAGAAACGCAACAACTGGACCCATTTCTGTCATTCCGTAAATTTGGACAAGATCAATATAAAGACGCTCTTGACATTCCTTCACTAGCGCTGGAGCCATCGCAGCCCCGCCATATACACCGATCTTCATCGAAGTTAAATCATACTCGGCTAGATCTTTTTGCAGTAACATATTCCACATCGTCGGTGCTGCAAAAAACGTCGTAATCTTCTCTTCTTGAATGGTATGTAATACTCTATCCGTATCAAAATGATGTAAAATAACATTCTTTCCGCCAACTTGAATGCGCGGTATGATTCCAGCATTTAACTCGCCGCAGTGATATAAAGGCGCTACCACAAGTCCGGCACTATCCCTGTTATATTTTATGAAATACGTACAAATCATACTATGCTCAGCCATATCACGATGGCGATGTAGTACGCCTTTCGGATGACCCGTCGTACCACTCGTATAAAGCATAGAGCAATAATCCATTTCATCGACTACAATATCTACTTTTTCAGCTGATGCTTCATTTACTTTTTCATGGTAGGAACTAGCATAAGAAGGTGCATCGTCTTCTACATACCAAAAAGACGAATTTGGAAAATCTCGTTCAATCATCGCAACAGTTGATTCAACTGCTTTTTCAAAGACAACTACTTTCGAGGCTGCATCTTGGAGGATATACGATAATTCTTTTGCTTTTAAGCGGAAATTAATTGGATTAAAGATCGCTCCAATTTTGGCACAGGCTAAGTAAACGTTTACAAATTCACGACAGTTATATAAGTAAACAGATACACAATCTCCCTTTCTTACTCCTTCTTTCAATAGAGCTTGCGCCGTTTTATTTATTTGCTCATCCCACTGTTTATATGTCCAGCGAATATTTTTTTCTGGTTCTACTAACGCCTCTTTATTCGGATATTTGCCAACTGCCAAATCAAAAATTCTCCCTATCGTCATGTACATGCCAACAATTTCCCCCTTTTCTCTTTCATAAATCTATCATTTCGTCTATAAGTAGACATTGTCCTCTAATAATTTGACTAATTTTTCTGATTATTATCGACATAGTTTTACAAATGGACCGTTTGATGGTAAATGAAATTATATCGGCGATTTTTTGAATATATCGAACGCAACTTGAAATATATCGGCGATTTTTAAAATATATCGCACGCAACTCAATTTATATCAGCGATTTTTCGAATATATCGACTTACCGACAAAAACTGACAATATAAAAAGAGGTTGTTCCACATTGGAACAACCCCCTTCTCCTTAAACGAATAGCTCTTCTAAAATTTTCAGTTTATCTTCTGTATATTTCACGAAGCCATCGTTATATGATTTTGGATCTTTCGGATTCGCAAAGTGTGTAATTGCTCCTGTTTGTGGGTGAACAAATTTACTTGATGCCCCGCAACCAAGTCCGATAATCGATTGTACTTCTTCCATAATAACAATATTGTAGATACTTTCTTGCGTCGGTATTGCATACCCAACGTTTTCTAAGTTACCTAAAATATTTTTTTGACGATATAAATAGTATGGCACGTAATTATGGTTCTTCGTCCACTCTTCCGCCTCATGCATCATCGCAGTAATTTCTTCGCGACCTGCTACTTTATATTTACGTTTGTTTTGCGTCATTTCAGAAGCACGTTTAAATGATAACGTATGAACTGTTAACGATTCTGGCATTAACTTTTCTGTTTCATCTAACGTATGCTTAAAGATGTCTAATCCTTCACCAGGAAGACCAATAATTAAATCCATATTAATATTGTTCATTCCCATTTCACGTGCTAAATGATACTTCTCAATCGTTTCTTCTACAGTGTGATGACGTCCAATTGCCTTTAGTGTCTCTTGATGGTATGACTGCGGATTAATACTAATACGGTCAATGTTCCATTTATTTAACACTTCTAGCTTTGCTGGTGTGATCGTATCTGGGCGACCTGCCTCAACTGTTACTTCACGTACATCTTTCACATCAGGGAACGCTTGGTACATTTCTTCATACAGCATATCCATCTCTTCTGCTGTAATACTCGTCGGCGTACCACCGCCGTAATAAATCGTCGTAACTGTAACACCTTTTTCTTTTAAAAACTTACCAATTTCACGAACTTCATAATGTAACCCGCCTAAGAACGAATCAACTGATCCTTGGCGTCCGTTAATTGCATAAGCCGGGAACGTACAGTACGCACATTTTGTAGGGCAAAACGGAATACCGATGTAAATACTTACTTCTTCTTTCAAACGGTATAAATCCGGAACAACCGCTAATTGGCAATCAACGATACGCTGAAGAAGCTCAATTTTTTCTTCATGAATTAAATAACTTTCACGAAGTTCTTTATGCGCTTCTTCTTTTGACATACCATTTTGAAGCAGTTTGTGAAGAAGTTTCGTTGGGCGTACCCCAGTTAATATTCCCCAGCTCTGTTCAAGTCCAGTTAGCTGTTGAAGTACAGAAAGATATACGTAAGAAACAACATGTTTCACTTGCTTCATACGTTCTTTTTCTTCTGTGAAAGCAGATAAATCTTTTGCGAATGTTTCTTCATACACATTTCCGGTTGCAACATCTGTTAAACGAGCCGATGCTGTCACATTACCTTCTATCTGTATATCAACGATAAGATTTGCTTCTTCTTGCTCAAACCCTATCTTGCTCTCTTCAAAAAATAAACCGCCAATATTTTGTAGCGGACGTAAAAAACGATCATCTTGTAACGTTTTAATTGAAATTAACAACATTATCACCTTTTCATTTGCAAACTCTCTTTAGTTTACTTGAAGGGCGTTTACAGGTCAATACAGAAGGTTTTACCTGTTTCTCTTACATATATTTTTTCTCGAATGTTATTTAGATATATAGACACACTGATTGACTCTTGTTAAAATTTAGTAGTGCTAAATTAAGGCTTAGCAAAAAATAAAATATATAAAGGAGGAATATTAACACAAGATTCAACAATCTAATGTGTTAAAAACAAATATGAAAAAGAAACTTTATAGCGTTTTAACCCTCTCTCTTGCATTACAAACTGTTATGGCACCTACTTATTCATTTGCAGAGAGTGCTGAAAAATCCGCGGAAGTATATACGGATGAGCAAGTTTTCAAAAGTATTGAAGAACATGTTAAAGAGCATAGCACACATGAAGAGGATATCGAGGTCACTGGCGAATTCCTACTATACACATCAAAAAAACATTCATTATATGACGCAAGTGATTTAAAAAACAAATCGAATGTAGAGGTTACAGAACAAGTAGTAATGGCGACAAAGAAAAAAGGGAATGCATACTACATAACAACTCCAGCTGGCGCTGGGTGGATAAATAACAATGATAATAGCTTAGAAGTTCAAGAGATTCATAAACTATCTAATCAAAAATTAATTGTGAAAGAAGAAGCTTCCATACATTCATTACCATTCCAATCGTTTAAAGAAGAGGGTAAACTGCAGCCACAAGTAATTATTCCTACTGAACAGGCAGGAAATTGGTTTAAAGTCCAAATAAATGAAACATCAAAATGGATTTATGCACCTTCTGCTACGTTTGAAGGCACAAAAGCTTCATTATTAAAAAACGGTCGTTCTGCTAAAAGCAATTTATTGAGAGCTCCAGCTACTCTACAAACAAACAATATTTATGGCGTTACATTTAAAGAAATGATTGTCCCAACAGGAAATGACGATATTCGCCCTGGCTACGCGATGGTACCTAAATATATTACGATTCACGAAACGGCTAATCCAGAAAAAGGTGCCAATGCTCTAAGTCATGCAAAATTCTTAGATAGACAAGCACGCGGAACAGCTGATCGCGCCGCATCTTGGCATTTCACAGTAGATGATAAAGAAATTTATCAACATCTTCCAGTAAATGAAGTTGGATGGCATGCTGGAAATAAAACTGGAAACTATGAATCTATCGGAATTGAAATTGCCGTTAATCAAGATGGAAACTATGAAAAAGCGGTAGAGAATGCCCGTAAATTGGCAGCTTATTTAATGAACGAATTAAATATTTCTCTAGATAATGTCCAAAAACACCAATTTTGGTCAGGAAAAAACTGCCCTGCATATATGATTCAACGCGGACAATGGGATGCTTTCTTAAAAGGAACTGAAACATACTATAAGGAAAACCGAAAAGATCCAGTAACTGATGACATTACAGGTGGATGGTATGAACAAGACATTCGTCAATTAGCAGCTAGAGGCATTATGCAAGGAGAAGGGAACGGCAAGTACTTCCCAGAACGTCTTGTAACGCGTGCTGAATTTGCTACATTAATTACTCGTGCTTTACAATTACCAAATGGAAATGCTAATTTCACAGACTTAGAACAAGTACATCCATCTTTAAGAGACGGTATTAATCGTGCAGCAAGCGCAGGCATAATCCGCGGACGTGGTGATAATACCTTTGATCCAAATACTACAATTACACGCGAAGAAGCTGTTATTATGATTGATCGTTCTCTAAAACACGCTGGTATTTTCGCAAAACCAGTTGAACTACCATTCGTAGACCAAAACTTAATTTACGCTAAAGAAGAAGTACAAAGAGTGTATGGATATGGAATTGTAAAAGGTAATGAATTTAATCAATTCGTACCAAAAGGACCATCACAACGCGCTCACGCAGCTGCATTTATAAACAGAATGCTTAACGTGATTGAAGCTTAAAAACATTTATAACTAAATGTTTTTACTTTAATCCTTCTGTATTAACTTAAAAGGCAAAAGAGATAATATTATCTCTTTTGCCTTTTATACATCTATTAACTATTTTTAGTCATAAATCTTAAACGTATTCCAAGTAACAGAAAAATCACACCTATAAGTGGCAGAGAATGTGTACTACACCTTGTAACTGGAAGCTTTCTGTTGTTGGTGGTTTTTCTAAACCTTCGCTTAGTTCTCCAGTTGCAGCCGCTAAGATTATACAACTTGATGCATTCACGTCATAAAGTTTTGACAACATCAATAGTTGCCTAAAGTATTCAAAGGAATTGTATAGATCTCAGATACAGTTCCCATTTTAAAGCCTTTTTCTTTCATCGTTTCGGTGTATGTTTATGATTCTTTAAAAAAGGAAGCGGGAATTGCTTACGAAAATGCTCTTTAATCATATACTCTACGCCGTTCTCAGTATTAGAACGTGTAATCCAGTCTGCGGCTTGCTTTAATTCTACAGGAGCGTTCCCCATTGCTACCCCAAGGCCAACATTTTCAATTACCTCTAAGTCTTCTGTGCTGTCTCCAATCGCAACCATTTCACTAAGGTTAATATTTAAATGCTCCCCAAGTAATTGTAAACCACGTAGTTTTGATACATTTTGAGGGAGAATTTCTATACGCCTCGCATCACACTCGACGTACTCTACATCTTGAAATGCCTTTCTTAACGTATTCATCCCTCTTTCTTTTTCACCTTTCGTATGGAAAACAATATCAATTTTTGGTGCAGCTACTGGATGATCACGCAGGGCATCCCCTAGCGAATCTACAAATTGAACCGGATAAAATAACGGATCTGCGCTTGATAATACAGTACGCGCAATTAAGTTTGGTGTATTTCTCTCACGATTCCCAATTGAATATCTTTCATGAGAAATGCGAATATTACAATCAAAATGCTCTAACACTTGCACAATATTAAAGGTTTTCTCTTCAGATAATCTCCTTTGAGCGAACGGCTTATCTAACGTTGCTGAAATGAAAGCTCCACCGTGTGTAACTAATATAGAATCTAATTTTAACGCCTTCGCTATTTTATGAGCAGATTGAAAATTACGATTCGTAAATAATGTAACGTATACATCTTTTCTTTTCACAAAGTCAATTGTCTCCCGTAACCCTTTTGCGATTTTTCCGTTGTTGTATAGTAGTGTCCCATCTATATTAAGAGCTAGTAAGCGATAAATCATGTCGCACTCCCCCTCTTCGCTGTTGTACTCTATCCATAATTTATGAAATAAATGTAGTAAATAGAACGAGTTAGAATTACTACTCAAAATTTGGTTTACTATATACATATACGACTAGCAAAGGAGATAGTACAATGCAGGCACCACCTTCTTTTTATGAAGGCGATACGTTAGAGGTCGCAAAGAAGTTACTCGGGCATAAACTCGTTCATATTGTAGACGACATAAAGCGAAGCGGAATTATTGTAGAAGTAGAAGCATACAAAGGTCCAGATGATAAGGCCGCTCATAGTTACGGAGGAAGACGGACTAATCGAACAGAAGTAATGTTCGGCGCACCAGGACATGCTTACGTATATTTAATTTACGGTATGTATCATTGCTTTAACGTAATTACAGCACCAATCGGCACCCCGCAAGGAGTTCTTATTCGTGCTCTTGAACCTGTAGACGGAATCGAAGACATGACACTAGCGCGCTACAACAAAACTGACATTACGAAAGCTCAGTATAAAAACTTAACAAATGGACCCGGAAAACTATGCCGCGCACTCGGAATCACTTTAGAAGAGCGCGGCGTATCACTTCAAAGTGATACGTTACATATTGAATTAGTTCCTGAAGAAGGCCATTTATCATCCACACATAACATACTAGCTGGTCCTCGTATTAATATTGATTATGCAGAAGAAGCCGTTCACTATCCATGGCGGTTTTATTATGAAAAGCATCCGTGTGTTTCAAAGTAAAGGAGCTATCCTATAATGTTTCACTGACTTTGAACTGCCCCATCCTGTATATTTGCAAGTGACCAAACTAACAAAAATACGAAGGTAATTTCGTATTTCATCACACATCGAAAAGCCGAAATCCGGGCTCGGATTTCGGTTTTGTATATATAGAAGGAACCATTTCCTCTCCAAAATTCCCAAATACAGTTCACCTCCGAAGAGGAACCTAAAAAAACATTAATTTTCTTATGAATTTTTTAATGCATTATAATTATCTAAATTGAATTTCGTCATAATGAAAGTTCCTGTTGGCGTTAAAAGCTGAGAAATAGATTGTATGACATGAGGTAATTGCGCTGGCTCAATAGGATGTGATAATAGAATGTACTGGAATTTTTCATCTTTAAATACCTCGTGTAACTTGTCATACTCGCTAGAAGTTGTAGGCCCTACCCTATTTGCAAGAGCTGCCGCTTTTTCATTAACTTCTGCACCGAATGTGGAAACTGCCGGGTAACGCCTTTTCATTTCTAATAAAGTTGCACCACATCCAGCTCCTATATGAAGAATATTTACTTGATCAGGCGCAAATCGATCTACAATTGCTAGTAAATCATAATGAATGTATAAACTTTCACCATAAAATCCCCATTTTTCATACAATTTTATATTATTTGCATGTAAAACTATGGAAAAGTTAACACTGTCTTCTCTCCACGATACGCTTCCATAGTGATGAATAAATGTATCTTTACATAAATACAATTTATATCCCTTTTCAAAAATTCTTAACGACAAATCATCATCTTCATAATTCCCTGGTGTAAATCGTTCATCTAATACTCCAACTTCATCTAACACTGATTTTTTTATAAGCATACAAAATCCTATTAATTTCATACGTTCTTCCCATTTATTTTTATCACTTTGATTATATAAAGTTGCAAAATTCTGCATCCCTTGAATATCCTTATAAAAGGTTTGTATAGCAGTATAGTAAGCAGCATTATTAGTGACGGGTCCTACAGCTCCAGTATCTTCGTTTTCATACAAACACCGAATTAAGTTTCTTAACCAATTTTTAGTTACGACCACATCATTATTTAATAATAGAATATTATCACCTTTTGCCTTTTTAATTCCCTGGTTGCATCCCTTTGGAAAACCCATATTTTCTGCATTTTCCACTAGTATAATATCCGATTGTTTTTGTAACCATTCTACAGTACCATCTGTTGATGCATTGTCCACAACTATTAACTCATACTCTTGTTCCACTGTATAAGTTCTAATACTTTGGATGCATTCTTTTGTGTATTGTAATTGATTATGAGTTAATATAATTATACTTGTGAGCATGAATCAGACTCCTCTCAGCAACCGAAATAATTATCTAGTATTATTAAATACTATTTTTTAAATAAACCATCAAAATATTTTCTATTATATTCAATACTTGGATTATTAGGTATGAACTGTGCAGCTTGTTCGTTGTGATAAATTGCCTTTTCATATTCTTTTATTCGATCATAACAAATACATAGCTGAATATGCGGCAACCATGTATGACACTCTTCCCGGACAAATGGAGAATCTTTTGATCGCGGTCCGTCAATTGCTGCATGGTACCAATATATTGCTTTGGCATATTCACTTTGTTGCAAAAATACACGTCCTAGGTGGCAACAAAGTTCTCCTCTAGGTGTGTCATACATAAATGATTGTAAACAAGAATGGATAGATTTTTTTAAGTCCCCCAACTCAAAATAACATTCGGCTCTTTTTAAACAAGCTTGAATATTATCTTCAACCCAACCCTTTTCTTCATCTAAAAACCTTGAATACCAATTAACAGCCTTATCATATAATCTGTGATCCTTACATTCATTTGCATAATAGTACACATCGCGGGGACTAAATTCTTTTCCACTCTCAAGATGTTTTTCATATATTTTCAAATTACGATTAGTATATGCTTTTTCTTTTTTATGACTTACCCCTACATCACTATTTATAAGATTTCCATACACCTCTAAATATTCATGAACAAATCCATGCCATTGAAAATTTTTACTTCTGTTGACTAATCGATATCGCCTTAAAGAATGTGTTGGATTTCCTTCTATATCAAAAGTTAAATAATATTTCATAGATACTGCATCCGTACTACGATCTAACGTACGTTTTAACTGTAGCAATTTCTTTCCATCATCCGTATCTATTATGTCATCTGCGTCTAACCAAAGAATATATTCTTTTGTAGCTTTAGAAAATGCAAAATTTCGTGCCGCTGAAAAATCTTCAATCCATTGAAAATCATAAACTTTCGCATCGTACTTCTTCACAATCTCTTTTGTAGCATCTGTTGAACCTGTATCTACAATAATAATTTCATCCACAACACTTTTGACCGACTCTAAGCATTTTGATATAGTCTGTTCTTCATCTTTTACAATCATGCATAAACTAATAGTAATGGAGTTTTCCATCATATCCCCCCTATCCTTTTGATGTATATGTTTGGAGAGAAATTTATATTTCTTTTGCTTCAAAATTGAGTTTTCATTTTACAAATTACACATAATGAGGCCTGCGGTGAAATTGGATAGGGGAATTTCACGAGAGGATTACGAACCAATGATAAAAACCGAAGCCTGAACAAGACTTCGGTTCTTTATATAGAGAATACATAATTTCGATTCCTTTTTACTCCGTACCTTCCGCGGCCACGATATCATTCTCTAAGTTTTCTCTTGATAATTCAGTCATCGTTCCGTATCTTTAAACGAAAAAAATCGGTTGTGATTTCGTCATTTCAACAAGCGGCGTCTACGGTACTTTCAGTAGAACTAGATCAGGTAACAAACTCACACAAGTTGATAACTTGTTCAAGACAGGTTTTTCTTTCCCAAAGCGCTTTAATAAAGTGAAACTATAATCAGTGGGGGTGTTGTTCATCCCCCACTGATTATNNTGATCTCCCACCTAACTCCTTTGCTTCAGCCGAATTTTAAGGTGAGAGTTTTACTGTCCGCAAATAGCGGGATAAACTTAATGGTAGAAAACAAAAAAAACGCCCCTATAGTAGGAGCGTCTTCTATCATTAAGCTTGTTGTTGCGCGTTATATAAATCTTCAAGTGGCTTCATGATAATTTTGTTAACGTCAGTGATAACGATGTTTAAACGTTGCTCAGTTTCCATTAACTTTGTGATTTTAGCATCTTGTTGAATGCGAGCTACAACTTCTTGTGCTTTTTGGTTGTCTTCTTCAGTGATTTCTTGACCTTGCATCATTTTTTGTTGTAGGCCAAGTTGCATCGTGCGGAACTCTTCGAATAAGTTCTTTGACTCTGCATCTCCTTGTACTGCTGCGTAGCTTGCTTTTAATGTTTGGAAATCTTCGTTTTCAGCGATTGCTTTTTGTAATTCATATGCAACATCATGAATGTTTTTTGTCATTTTATTTTTCCTCCTTTAGAAGGCTAGCGCTTTTCGCTCGCACTGCCTTTTAAGTGCATTTACATAGGCACCTCTTCTTACCATATCAAACTATGCAAGAGATGTGAAGAAATTTCACTTTTATTTCTATGTACTCATCTTTATTACCTAAGGAACAGAAGTAACAACCCTTGCATAAGTCCAATCATTCCGCCTAATAATGCACCTAAATACGTAATCATTTTCAACTCATTTTTTGTAATGGACAATACGAGATTTTCTAGTCTCTCTGTTGAAAATGTAGCTACTTCTTGCTGGACAATTTCCGCAAGCTGTAGATTGTTTAATATGCTCTCTACATTTTCTGTTCCCCACTTCAAGCCTTTCGTTACTGCGCTTGGAACTACTTTTTCAATAACCGTTTCTCGAACTGGTTCACATACTTTCTGCACAGATTGGTTTAAAAATTTACTCACCGTTTCCTCTACTTTAACAGCTGACAATATGGAGCTCACAATCATTTCTTTCTCTACAAACGTTTCTAATTCTTGTACGTCTCTTCCTTTTAACTTTTCCCACTCTTTTTGCAGTACATCAGTTAAAAGCCGCTCTGTTCCATCTTGTCCTAAAAACTTAATTACTTCCGGCTGCACACGATCCACTAAACTTACATTCCCTAAAAACATACCGACTAAATTAAGTAGTGTCCCGCGAGAAGCGAAAAAGTCGTCAATCATTTTTGAAAGGCGTGCCTTTCCTTCTTCACTTTCAAAAAAGCTAATTCCTCTTTTCAAAATAAAAGATGCTAGATTCGGAATCGTATTCTCTATTTTTTCATGAACAGAATGAGGTAAAGCCTGTTCCCATGTATATGTATAGTACTCTGCTAAAAATGCATGAATTTTTTCTGTAATAACATGTTCGATTTTTTGAGTCGCCTCTTCTTCTACATGTTCTAAATTCCATTTTTCTAACATATCCCGTAACGACTGTTCATTCGTAATTACTTTATCAACTTCCACTTGTGCCCAGCGAATTAAACTGGCTTGAAACTCTTCATTTGTTAATTTCTTTCCGATTCCTTCTGGTGTTAACAACTGTTCTACAACCATTTTCCCTAATTGAACAGCAAGCTCATCGCGGCGCTTCGGAATTAACCCTGGCGTAAATGGAACTTGAAACTTCCCAATATAAATCGGACGATGAGGACGGAATAACATTTTTATTGCTAAATGATTGGTGTATCCTCCAATAATCGCCCCGAGCCCTGTCGTTGTTAACATATTCAACCATATATTCATCATAATCAACCTTTCACTTCTCCAAAACTATAGCATATCATCATACGGACAAAAGTATAATGGTATAAAAATGTATTTGCAATATATAGCTTCGCCTATTATGCAAACATCCTGTTAATAAAGGAGTGATTTCGTTGGTTCTTGGTCTTTTAACTTCTAAATTTCATCACGAGCAAATGTATTACACCGAAATCGCTAAGCGAGCTCGTCTTTATCATAACGTCGTTGCCCAATTCACACCGTTTAGCATTGATTCAAAGACAGATCTTGTTTCTGGTCTTATTTACGATACAGATACAGGAAATTGGATAGATCAAACCTTTCCCATTCCTTCATATATATATGATCGCTGTCATTTCAAGGAGGATAAAGTATTCCAACAAGCAAAATCGATTATTCATTCATTACGCAAACGTTCCTCGACTACTTTTTTAAATAACACTCTTATTAATCCAAGTGATTTACACAATCTTTTTCTTACTAATAAACGTCTTTCTCCTTACATTCCAAAAATAAAAAAAGGAACGGTCCAAGGAATTTTCAAATTACTACTAGAAACAAGAGATATTGTTATACGTCCTATCAATATACACTCTAATGAAAGTTTATATCGAGTCACTTACAAACATAAAACATTTCATATCGATACAATAAATGAACAGCATTGTACTTCTACTAAGTTCAAACGGACAGATGACTTTATATCATGGTGCAAATCGAACGTACACTCATCCCATTATATGATCCATCCAATGTTACAACCTCCAAATCAACTATCATATCCAATTCATATTCGAACCATTATGCAAAAAAACAAAGAACAGAATTGGGAAGTACTCGGTCAATTCATACAAAAGTCTTCATTCCCAGCGCAATTTTTACTTTCAGTAACAGAGCGGTCCATGTTACATCCATTTTCCAAAATTAAATATTTGCTTTCTTCAACTGGTGTTCAATTATTGAAAGATGCTTTACATGATGTTGTAAATGAAGTGTTTAAAACACTCGATCAGTCCTATTCGTCATTATTTGAATTAGAGCTTTCTACCATTATGGATCAAAAAGGTGCCATTTGGCTTATGTACGTCAATACGATGCCGTCTTACGAAGTTTATACTAGGTACAACGACGAACTCGCTGAACAAATTTTTCATGGTCCATTAAAGTTTAGCCGATTTACACCATAACGAAAGGAGGAAATCCCCGTTGAAAGAGCACATATATACATTAAGTATTTCAGATGAGAATCCAAATAGTATTACTTTACCTTACGTTTTTTCTATTACACCACCAATTACATCCCTTTCCTTTGGCTTACGTTATATTACATGTGAGAGTATTAAAATTCATTATTCATTCACTCGAGAAATCATTATTGGAGAACAAATTGCCGCTAAACTTTTACTACCGCATTCAGCAACAATCCATGCCTTCATACAAAATCAAACCATTGTTTTCGGTCCATTAATCGGGATTTTCACAACTGGCTTTAACGATGATTCTAATTCTCCTTTAGGGAATCGTTCCATCTCTCTCGGCGAGTTACTAACACCACCATTCACATTGCAGCCCTTTGTATTTGTCTTTGGCATTCAACATATAAACTGGGAAGAGGAAACAATTGAAGGGTACTTCTTTCAAGAAAGCAAATGGGTAAAAAACAAAGTCCCTTTACCAAATGTCATTTACGACCGTTTACCAAATCGGCAAGCAGAAAATTACAAACCTATCGTAAGAGCAAAAAAACGTTTAGAAAGCGACTATGCGATTCCGTGGTTTAATCCGGGATTTTTCAATAAATGGGAAGTGCATCAACTTTTAATGAAAGAAGATTCAATTAAACCATTCTTACCAAATACAGAAGTATTTCAACATTTTGAACAAGTAGAACGACTTCTCGGTACGTATAAGTACATTTATATGAAACCAATACACGGTAGCTTCGGAAGAAATATTCATCAAATACTCTATTCTCAAACTGATAATTGCTACTATTGTCGTTATCGTGAAAATGAACAAAATAAACTAAGAAAGTATCAATCATTAGAAGCACTTCTTAACCATGTATTAAAAGGACATGATTTAAAAAAGTTTATCGTACAACAAGGTATCTCACTGCTCCGCTTCGAAGGGCAACACGTCGATTTTCGCATTCATACAAATAAAAATCATTTTGGTAATTGGGTCGTCAGTGCAATCGTCGCAAAAATCGCCGGCAAAGGTAGCTTAACAACTCATGTAAATAGCGGTGGTGATACGAAATTACTTCAGGAACTGTTTCCTGATTCAACAAAGCAAGTTCAAATTGAAAATAAACTAAAACAAACAGCCTTACAAATCAGTTATGCACTCGACCAACAAGTAACCGGAAACATTGGAGAAATTGGTTTTGACATTGGTTTAGACACCGCGGAAAATCCGTGGCTATTTGAAGCAAATTCTAAACCGGGGCGAACTGTATTCCAAGATGAAAAGTTAAAAGAACAAAGTGAACTTACGCGTCAATTATTTTATGAATATGCCATCTATTTAACTGAACATTCTTTGTGCGGTCCGAAAGAAAAAACATCTCAAATCCAATCGAATACTGCACCTAACACCGGAAATATTCCGTCCCCTATGATTAACTCACAAATACAAATACAAAAACTTCCACCTCACTCATAAGGTGGAAGTTTTCTATTTATACAAACTTCACTACAACTTCCGTTTCCACATTACATACTCCGCAATAAAAAATATGATTGCAGTACTCATTTGAATTATTATGTGTTAAACCGTCTACCGCACTTAATAATTCCTGATCCATATATGCACTGTAATCATCTATGTAATCTACAGCTTTCCCATAATCTTGGAGTATTCCTTGGCAATTTTGACAAGAATATGTTTGTGATTCTAGCGCGTTGCAAAGCGGGCAAATTCCCATCGTTATTCCTCCATACGTTGGCGTTTAAAAACAATTAAAAAGCCTCTTTTTTTAGGTTGAAGAGAGCATCTAGCCTTGCGTAGACGCGGTTAGTTCCTTTTTCTGCCCCATCCCGGGTTAAAACAGAACTATACAGTTAATACCGATTTAGTTTTCATTTTACTAAGCTGGAATTTTTCTTACTTTAACAAATCATAAGTTAAGTAAGCCAAGCTGGTTATACAATGAAAAAACGCATATGATTTCGCTCTTAGTTTAGCCTTCTTTCTTAAAAATACAACGATTACTCTTATTTCATAATTTACGAAATGATGAAATATTTTTTACAAAATTTACAAATTATTTTTTTGTATATCTTTCTAGGTAACATCCATACTATGAGTACAAACTTAATTACCGATGGATTAGCGCCAAACGGGGCGATAATCTGGTTCAAATCCAGCTAGTCCAACCAAAAAAACTTTTATAACTCTAAGGAGGATATATTCCTATGGCAAACCAAAGTTCTTACAATCAATTAGTAGTACCAGGTGCAACAGCAGCAATCGATCAAATGAAGTACGAAATCGCTCAAGAATTTGGTGTACAATTAGGAGCAGATTCTACGGCTCGCGCTAACGGTTCTGTTGGTGGAGAAATTACAAAACGTTTAGTTGCAATGGCTGAGCAAAGCCTTGGCGGATTCCAAAAATAAATATATATGGCAAAAAGGTCTCAGGGCATATGCCCTGAGACCTTCCTTAATTTACTGCAACATTTGTAAAAACTTCTTCGTTCGTTCTTCTTTTGGATTTGTAAATACATCTTCCGGTGTACCTTGTTCGACAACGACACCGCCATCCATGAAAATAACACGGTTCGCAATTTGATGAGCAAAGCGCATTTCATGCGTTACAATGACCATCGTCATTCCTTCTTTAGCAAGTTCTTTCATAACCTTTAAAACTTCTTGAACTAGCTCCGGATCAAGTGCTGACGTTGGCTCATCAAATAGTAATACTTCCGGCTCCATCGCAAGCGCACGAGCGATTCCAACGCGCTGTTGTTGTCCACCTGATAATTGGAACGGATATAAGTCTACTTTATCCGCAAGACCAACTTTTTCAAGGAAGTAGTTCGCTTTTTTCTTCGCTTCTTCTTTCCCCATCTTTTTCACTGTAACGAGCCCTTCCATTACATTGTGAATTGCTGTTAAATGTGGGAATAGATTATGGTGCTGGAATACCATACCTGTTTGCGTACGAAGATTTACAATATCTTTCTTCGATACTTTTTGAGAGAAATCGAGCTCTTTATTACCGATGCGAATGCTACCAGCGTTCGGCGTTTCTAACACGTTGAGGCAACGTAAGAATGTCGTTTTACCAGATCCAGATGGCCCGATAATAACAACTACTTCACCCTTCTCAACTGATAAGTCTATATGCTTTAGTACGGTATTATCTCCGAAACTTTTTTGTAAATGTTGAATTGAAATCATAAAAACAAAAACTCCTTTTATGAAAGGGTTATTTTAGAGTATAACGTTCTGAACGTTTTTCTAATATTTGTTGCACGATAGATAATAAGAAGCAAATTACCCAATAAATTAGACCTGCTTCAAAATAAACAATTAAAAACTCATAGTTCATTGCCGCAATTTCCTGCGCTTTTCGGAACATTTCTGTTACTAAAATTAACGACGCTAATGACGTATCCTTCAATAAACTAATAAATGTATTCGAAAGCGGCGGAATAGATACACGCGTTGCTTGCGGTAAAATAACACGTTTTAATGCTTGCGGATATGTCATCCCAATTGTATAAGCTGCTTCCCACTGTCCTTTCGGAATAGAAAGAATAGAAGCACGAATAATTTCAGATGCATATGCACCGACATTTAATGAAAAACCAACAATTGCTGCTGTATATGGCTCAACCTCAATATTAAGAGTTGGAAGACCATAGAAAATAATAAATAACTGTACAAGAAGTGGCGTTCCGCGAATGATAGATACATAGATACGAGCAATCCATTGTAAAATACGACTACCTGAAATACGCGCGAGCGCTGTTAACGTCGCAAGTATAATACCGATAATAAATGTAATAAGCGTTAACGGAATTGTCGTAAAGACAGCTTCCTTCAGCATAGGCGAGAAGGAAGTCTGCATAATATCTATCCATGTAGACAATCGATCTGAGATCACTGCACTACTTAGAAACATTTTCACCGAACCATTTTTTCGTTATTTTGTCGTACGTACCATCTTTTTTCATATCTTCTAACGCTTTATTTACTTCTTGTACAAGTTTGTCGCTACCTTTACGGAATAAGAATCCACTTTGTGATGCTTCTTTTTCTGTATCTACAATTTTAATTTTTGCATCTTTTTTCATTTCTAAATAGTTTAACACTGATAATTTATCATTGATTGTGAAATCAACGCGGCCAGAACTTAATAATTCTGCTGCTTGACTAAATCCTTCTACACCCTCGATATTCGCACCGTTTTTCTTAGCGATATCTGCGTAGTTACTCGTTAAAGATTGTGCTCCTTTTAATCCTTTTACATCAGCAAATGTAGCAGGCTTATCTTTATCTTTTGCGATAACTAATGCTGCTGAAGAAGAAATATATGGACTAGAGAAGTCATATTTCTTTTGGCGATCTTCACGAATACCAACTTCGTTCGCAACCATATCGAAACGTTTTGCATCTACTCCTGCAAGTAAACTATCCCATTGTGTTTCTTTAAATACAGGTTTTACACCTAAACGTTTTGCAACTTCTTCTGCTAATTCAACGTCAAATCCAGTTAATTTATCCTTTGAATCGTGGAACGTAAATGGTGGATATGTACCTTCTGTACCAATTACAAGCTCACCGCTTTGTTTTATCTTCTGTAACGCATCTTGACTAGCTGTATCTTTTTTCTCTTCTTTGCCGCAGCCCGCTACAATCCCAATCGCTAATGTAGTTACTGCAAGCACTGAAAATAATTTTTTCATGATAGTAGTCCTCCAAGTATTCTGATAGGAATTTAAAAACTATATTGATTGTATGCAATTTCGAACAATTTTTCAATGAAAATGTTCTTATTTAGTTTATCCTTTTTCTTCATAATCAAACAAAATGGAAAAATACCGCTACATACAAAAAATAAGTAACATTTTTTAATATAGCATTTATAAAGAAAAAGGTAAAACAATACTTACTTATTTATAAGTTTTTCTACCGGTGAAATATATTAACTTCAGAGCGGACAATACGATTAAAAAAGAACTTGCGAAAATCGCAAGTTCTTCTAAAAATTAAGCGCTCTGGTTTCCTTCCATTTGCGTTTTGTACATATCGTAATAGCGCCCACGCTTTTTCATTAATTCATCATGGGAACCTTTTTCCAAAATC
Organism: Bacillus sp. JJ783; assembly: GCF_036963225.1. Classification (NCBI taxonomy): domain Bacteria; kingdom Bacillati; phylum Bacillota; class Bacilli; order Caryophanales; family Bacillaceae; genus Bacillus; species Bacillus sp. JJ783. The sequence goes on from NZ_JBALMG010000027.1 coordinate 20,606, forward strand.
GTTCCTCTATCAAGCACAATAATTTGATCAGCACTTTTAATTGTTGAAAGACGATGAGCGATAATAAACGTCGTTCGTCCTTTTTTCACAACTTCTAGCGCTTGTTGAATCATCGCTTCTGTTTCTGTATCAATGCTGGAAGTCGCTTCATCTAAAATTAAAATCGCCGGATCAAAAGCAAGTGCCCTAGCAAACGATATAAGCTGACGTTCTCCGGTTGAAAGTGTACTTCCTTTCTCCGTAATTTTTTCATCTATATTGTTTGCAAACCTTTCAGCACCAACATCACGTAATGCCTTTACGATGCGATTTTTTGAAATTTTTTCATTTTCTAAGCTTACATTGGATGCCACTGTCCCGCTAAATAAAAACGGATCTTGCAATACAATTCCCATATGTTCACGTGTTGCTTGTTTCGGCATCTCTGTTACATCGTGACCATCAATCGTAAGCTTCCCTTTTTGAAATTCATAAAACTGAAAGAGCACATTCATAATGGAACTTTTTCCTGATCCAGTATGGCCGACAAGTGCCACTGTCTCCCCTTGTTTCGCTTCAAAAGAAATATTTTTTAACACTTCATCTTTTCCATTGTAAGAAAACGAAACATTATCGAATTTCACATTTCCGGTTAAGCGAGGCATACGTTCTTCTTCTACTGCTTCTCCTTTTTCCTCTAGCAATTCAAAGACACGCTCTGATGCAACACGCGATTGCTCTAAGTTAGCAAGTTGGTTCACCATATTCGTAATTGGCGAGAATAATCTCGTTAAATAATCGACGAAAGCATATAGTATCCCGAGTGAAACGATGCCCGAAGCGCTTAATGAAGCACCACCGAAATACCAGATTACACCTGTAAAAGCGATGTTTCTTAATACAGACACTAAATTATGCGAAGTTGCTGCATTTAAATTTAAAATTTTATTTTGATATTTAAAATAATCGCCATTGAGTTCTTCAAATTCCTTCTTCGTTTCACGCTCTTGACGAAATGCTTGAATAATTGGCATCCCTTGAATCGATTCATTCACTGTTCCGTTAATATCCGATAAACGCGAACGCATTTTATGATTGTATACAGACGCATACTTTCTATACATAATCGCCCAAACAATTAAAATTGGGATGATAAGTAAGCATAGTGCCGCCAGTTTTACATCAAGTAAAAATAGTGCAGCGAAAATCCCGATAATATAGATGATACTAGAGACGAATGTCGCAAGCACTGTTACATATAAATCACGAATCGCTTCTGTATCATTCGTTACACGCGATACAATTTTCCCTGCTGGTAAATGATCGAAATAACGAATTGGCAACGTTTGAATATGGGAAAAGACGTCTTCCCTCATAATTTGAATAATTTTGTTTGCCGCCTTCTGTAAGAAGAACTGCTTTCCGTATGCAAATAATGATACGACTACTAATAAAGCGAAATAACCACCGCCAAGTAATAGTAAACGATTTATTTCCGGTTTATAAAACGCAAATACTTCTTCTTTCGTTAAGGCTTTCGTTTTATACACTTGCACAGCCTTACCACTTTGTACTGTAAGCACATCACCCTTAACAGAACGACTTCCTTCAAGCGTTATTTTATTCGGCACAAAATAGTACTGAAAACCAACTTGAATCACTCGGACTTCTTTCCCTTTTTTCTCACCTTCTTCAAGGCGATCACTTCGCTTATAAAAGGCGCCATTATATGAAACTGCATCCTCACTCTTTTCTGTTTCATACCAAGGCCTCTCTATTCCAACGATATGCTCATCAATCATCGTTTTTGCGACGAAAGGACCCGCGAGTTCTGCAATAACAAAAACAAATAGCATCGCCATCGCTGCAAAAATCGGCCCCTTCACTTTCATCGCATATTGAAACAATCGTTTTGAAACACTCATATTTTCACCCCGCTATCCGCACTTTCACTTTCACCTTGTTGTCTGTCGAACTGCTCTGCATACCAGCCCCCATTTCGAATGAGCGCTTCATGCGAACCTTCTTCAATAACTTCACCGTTATCCATAACGAGAATCCAATCCGCGTGCTGCACAGCTGACAAGCGATGCGTCGTTATAATCGTCGTCTTCCCGCTTCTTTCTGTTCGTATGTTTTCAATAATTGCCGCTTCCGTACGAGCATCAACAGCTGATAAAGAATCGTCCAAAATTAAAATTTCCGGATTTTGAATAACAGCCCTCGCAATCGAAATCCTTTGCTTTTGCCCACCTGATAAAGAAACACCTTTTTCCCCAACGAGCGTTTCTAAACCTTCTGGTAAAAACTCTAAATCCTTTTTAAACGCAGCTATTTCAATCGCTTTTTCAAGTTCTTCTTCAGTCGCTTCTCTATTTCCAAATAAAATATTTTCCTTCGCTGTTTTTGAAAATAAAATGTGTTCCTGAGGTACATACCCAATCCAGCCAAGTACGTTATCATTCGGAATTTTATCTAGCTTCACATCAGAAACTGCAATATCCCCTTCTCCAAGTGGATATTGACGAAGAAGCTGACGTACAAGCGTCGTTTTCCCGCTTCCTGTTTTCCCAACAACTCCAAGTGTCTCTCCTTGTTTTAATGAGAACGAAACATTTTTTAAATTTGTTTCAATTGATGAAGGATATGAAAAAGTAACGTTATCAAATTGAATGTAATCTGGCTCTTGTACAACCTTTGGATCTTTCGGATTCTTTACATCCGGTTCATAAGCTAACGTTTCATTTACACGATCGAGCGAAGCATTTCCTCTTTGCATAACATTAATCAATTCACCAATTGCAAACATCGGCCAAATCATCATCCCTAAATAGACGTTAAAAGAAACGAGCTCACCAAGTGTCACCTTTGATTGGAATACGAGATATGCACCGTACACTAAACCAATTAAATAACTAAGACCGACGAGCATTTTCACAGTCGGCTGGAATAATGCATCGATTCTTGCTACTCTCATATTTTTCTCGTATACGTCATCTCCTAAATGATGGAACCTTTCTTGATCAGCATTCTCCTGTACGTACGCACGAATCACGCGTACACCCGCAATTGATTCCAGCACTTTATCGTTCATATCTCCGAACGCATCTTGTGCGACAGTAAATCTTTCATGCAATTTCTTTCCGTATCTATTCATCGCATACGCCATAATCGGAAGCGGTATAAGCGCAGCAAATGTTAACTGCCAACTAATTGAAAAGCCCATCATACAAACGATTGTAAGCATATATAGACTAGAATCAACGAGCGTTAATATACCAAAACCAGCTGTCATGGAGATTGCTTTTAAATCATTTGTCGCTCTCGCCATTAAATCGCCAGTACGGTTTTTTTGATAAAACGTCGGTGTCATCTTGAGTAAATGCCCCATAAATTTTGAACGCATCGTTTTCTCCAGTACGAACGCACCGCCAAATAATTGGTGCTGCCAAATGAAAGTAAGCACATACCCACCAATCGTTACCCCAAGTAAAATAAAAATATATTGCATAATCGCCTCGTTCGTTAAGGCTCCTGTTTTAATATTATCAATTGTAATTCCTAACACTTTCGGAGGAATTACCTCTATCACGTTTACAATTAAAAGTACCCCAATTGCGATACTATACCTTTTCCAATGCTCCCTAAAAAACCAGCTTAACTTTAGTAATACTGAAAACAATATAACCTCTCCTTTCTCGTTCTCATTTGATTCACATTTCTTTATCCGCTATCCAAATCCATCACATTTACATTTTGAAAACCACAGTATTTCATCACATTTTTCCACCTTCCAAATTCTTATTTTTTATAGTAACGAGGAAAATAAACAAAAAAAAGCATACCGCCGCTTGACGATATGCAATAGAATGCATAAAAGCGTACGTTACGATATACGCAACGTACGCTTCTCATAAGACAAAAAGGTCCTATATATCCGCACGGGTTGCGTAATGATATGAATGTTTTCCGCCATTTAACAGAGCTAAGCCCATTACATTTACGATTACAATCATTACGCACACCCCCTTCATTTATTTTCCATTTATAATCTTACAACTTTATTGAGTATTCTGTCAATTATTTTTTTCGCTTTAGAATAAAATAATCTTTTATCACAAAAAATGAAAGTGATGCATTCTACTTATAATTCAGTTTGAAATAAGAGAATCTTCTGTAAGAAAGGGCATACAAAATAAAAAAATAATAAGAAATCGTTTTCACAAACATTTCATTTGAAAAATATTATCAAACCACCTACAATCACCTTATACTCACTCTTACAAGTTGCTATTTTAGGAGGACTAATCATGACAACTAGCAATACGTACAAATTTTATTTAAACGGAGAATGGAGAGAAAGCTCTTCTGGTCAAACAATCGACATTCCATCTCCATACTTACACGAAGTAATTGGGCAAGTACAAGCAATTACTCAAGGAGAAGTGGATGAAGCAATTGCATCTGCAAAAGAAGCTCAAAAATCATGGGCTGAAGCTTCTCTACAAGATCGCGCAAAATATTTATATAAATGGGCTGATGAGCTCGTAAATATGCAAGATGAAATTGCCGATATCATTATGAAAGAAGTCGGTAAAGGGTATAAAGATGCGAAAAAAGAAGTTGTTCGTACAGCTGACTTCATTCGTTACACTATTGAAGAAGCTCTTCATATGCACGGAGAGAGCATGATGGGCGATAGCTTCCCTGGCGGAACGAAATCTAAACTTGCGATTATCCAACGCGCACCACTTGGTGTTGTATTAGCAATCGCACCATTTAACTACCCAGTAAACTTATCTGCTGCAAAACTTGCACCAGCACTTATTATGGGTAACGCTGTTATCTTCAAACCAGCAACTCAAGGTGCAATTAGCGGTGTTAAAATGGTTGAAGCACTTCATAAAGCTGGCCTTCCAAAAGGTCTTGTAAACGTAGCTACAGGACGCGGTTCTGTAATTGGTGACTACTTAGTAGAACATCCTGGCATCAATATGGTATCGTTCACAGGTGGTACAAACACAGGTAAACATTTAGCGAAAAAAGCTGCAATGATTCCACTTGTATTAGAACTTGGTGGTAAAGACCCTGGTATCGTTCGTGAAGATGCTGACTTACAAGATGCTGCAAACCATATCGTAAGCGGTGCATTCTCCTACTCTGGTCAACGTTGTACAGCTATTAAACGTGTACTTGTACACGAAAATGTAGCAGACGAGCTTGTTGGCTTATTAAAAGAGCAAGTAGCTAAATTATCAGTTGGATCTCCAGAACAAGACAGCACAATCGTCCCATTAATCGACGACAAATCTGCTGACTTCGTTCAAGGTTTAGTTGATGATGCTGTAGAAAAAGGTGCAACAATCGTTATCGGTAACAAACGTGAGCGCAACTTAATTTACCCAACATTAATTGACCACGTAACAGAAGAAATGAAAGTTGCTTGGGAAGAGCCATTCGGCCCAATCCTTCCAATCATCCGTGTTTCTTCTGACGAACAAGCGATTGAAATTGCTAACAAATCAGACTTCGGTCTGCAAGCAAGTGTCTTCACGAAAGACATTAACAAAGCGTTTGCAATTGCTAACAAAATCGACACTGGTTCTGTTCAAATTAACGGACGCACAGAGCGCGGCCCTGACCACTTCCCATTCATCGGTATAAAAGGTTCAGGTATGGGCGCACAAGGTATTCATAAGAGCCTTGAGTCTATGACACGTGAAAAAGTAACTGTATTAAACTTAGTTTAATCTTATATGTGGAAGCTGATCTAGTTTTAGATCAGCTTCTTTTTATTCAAAAAAATTTCCGGTACACTTGTGTATTACGAAGCGGTTTAAATCCTACAGAGTTGTATAACCTCTCAGCACTTTCATTTCCTTCTATATAACATAGTCTAATGTCTTCGTACCCGTCTTCTAACAACTTGTTCATACCAAATTGCAAGGCTTTACGCCCATATCCATTTCCTTGATGACTTTGTGCAACCATTAAATTCTCTATTGTCCCTTCCCCTACCGTAACTGATGCAACCAACTGTTCATTTTTTAAAACCACATACACATTACTTTCATTGTTCAATTTGTATTTCTTTATACTATCTTCCGGAGCAAGATAAGGCTTCATATCATTCATTTCATGCAATTCGTAATAGCATTCCTGTACCATTTTTACAAACTGGTTGAAAAATCTATCTTCATACTTAATAACAGTGATATCCGTTTCAGGAAGACTTCCTCCCTTATATATCACTTCAAGCGATCCCCACCATCTTTCAAATCCCATTTTCTTAGCAAAACCAATACAATTTTCTGATTCTGTTCTCATATAAGTGCACACAAAATCCGATTTTATTTTAGAAATTAACTCTTCTATTGCCTTGTATAATGCAGAACCAATACCTTTCAAACGAGAACCCTGTTCCACATACACAGTTATTTGAACAATAGACTCTTCATTGCTATTTGTATAAAAAGATGAATACGCGAATCCTTCAATCCCATTTTGGTTATATAAAAGCAAATGCGTAGAGTTCGATACAATATCATCTAAAAAACCTATCTCTTCTTCTGTCCCCATATTTTTTATTAAATTCAATATCCCAATCCGATCCTCTTTTTCACTATAAGCACGTATCATTTAAATAATCCCCATTCCCATTAAAAGTACATTCCCTGTTAAAAATTCAATATATATTTATTCAATGAATGCACTTCAAACCCTCCACCCCAAATAACGAACTCTTCTCTATAATCTGATTATTACCATATCCATTGACGTATAAAAATACATTTGTTACTCTTAAATACGTTAATTTAATATTTAAATCCTCATTCGTATCTCGGTGAGGTAGAGGTTGCAATCATTAAAAGTATCATTTCAGGAGATGTAGTGGCATTGATGAAGGAATGAGAAAGGAATGGTTGCCGAAGTAAGACGTGCCCACCATGCGCGCTTGCTGGGTCTGCATTTAATAAGTGCAGAACTGTCACAAACGTTTCGTTTGTGGAGAGCTATCGAGAGGTATGTCGTGGGTTTCTTATAAGATAGAAAGCATGTAGCGGCAAATTACGTGCTTTTTTTGTTTTGTTTGGGACTTCTCTTCCTTACTTAGGAAGACATACATATCTCCTCGCTTGACTTGGTTATACTAACTTTGGAGGTATTTTCTATGCAACAAAAAAAATGGGGCTTTTGGGTACTAACAGCTTTCGTTGTCGGTAACATGGTTGGTGCTGGTATTTTCATGGTGCCAAGTACGTTGGCACAAACAGCTAGCCCTCTCGGTGTCACTTTAGCTTGGTTAACAACAGGGTTTGGTGTTTTAATGCTAGCTCTTGTTTTCGGTAATTTAGCAATTCGTCGTCCTGATTTAACGACAGGACCACAAAGTCATGCATATGCCTTATTCTCATCACCAAAAAAGAAAAAAATGGCTGGTTTCAGCATAGTATGGGGATATTGGGTTGCAAACTGGGCAAGTAACGTTGCCATCATTACATCTTTCGCGGGATATTTATCGCTCTTCTTCCCGATTATGAAAGATACACGACTATTGTTTTCAATCGGCTCTTTCAATATAGAAGTTGGAAAACTACTTACATTTACTATTTGTTCTGTTTTACTATGGGGCACTCATTTAATTTTAACAAACGGTGTAAGCGGAGCTGGGAAACTTAACTTCTTAGCAACAACAACGAAAGTGACTGGATTCCTTCTATTCATCATTGTTACGTTATTTGCGTTCGAAGCTTCAAAATTTGGACAATGGTACACACCAATGATCGATAAAGAAGGCGTATCACACGGTCTCCTTTCACAAGTAAATTTAGCTGCTCTTACAACACTTTGGGCATTTATCGGGATTGAATCAGCCGTTCTTTTATCAAACCGAGCTACTTCTCCCAAAACGGTAAAACGTGCAACAGTTGCCGGTTTACTAATAACAGTTGCAATTTACTTAGGAATTACAATTTTAACAATGGGTGTACTTCACGTTGATAAATTACAAGCTTCTGAACGTCCATTAGCAGATGCATTAAACGCTGCAATGGGTCACGGCGGCGGGAAACTTATGGCATTACTTGCTCTTACTTCCCTATTCGGTTCCATATTAGGCTGGATTTTATTAAGCTCAGAAGTGCCTTATCAAGCAGCAAAAGAAGGTTTCTTCCCTTCCTTCTTCGCAAAAACAAATAAAAAAGGAAGTCCAATTCATTCACTACGATTAACAAACATTATGTCGCAAGTGTTCTTATTCTCAACATTATCAGGAACAATTGCGGAAGCTTATACATTCGTTATTACCGTATCAACTTTAGCCTACCTCATTCCATATCTCGTTTCACCAATCTTCCAGTTAAAGCTAGTCGCAACTGGTGAAACATACAAAAATGAAATGCGGGCAAGAATTACAGATGGCATAGTCGCAGCGATCGCACTTTGCTATGCACTATGGGTTATTAAAACAGGCGCATCCGATATAAAAACATTCCTTCTCGGGATTGGTTTATTCGTAATTGGCTTTGCCTTCTATCCATTAATGAATCGTGATCAGAAAAAAAATAACGAAAAGAAAAACGAGCAAGTTGCATAACGCAATTTGCTCGTTTTTTGCTTAATAAAACATATATAATAGAAAAAAGAGGTGAAAAACATGTCAATCGAATCACTATGGAGCTCTCGCTTTCAACAACATATTCAAAATGCCATCACATACTTTGCACGTATGATTAACGGTTTGCTATATAGCTTCATCTTCGTCTCATGTGTAGGTGCATATTATTACGCCAAGTTTCTTAAAACGGATCCTTCTAAAGGAATATCTTTATTACTCATCACAATCGTACTTACACTCATTATAACGAGATGCCCAATTCGCACATTTATTCAAAAACCTGACGCTGTCTATTTACTAGCGCTAGAAGAGAAATTAACATCTTATTTTAAAAAATCTCTTCTATATAATTACATCATTCAACTTTTCCCGCTTGTATTTATGTTCCTTATTATCGTACCGCTTGCCATGCAATCATTACAATTAACCGTACCTTTTTTATGTACAATCTTTATCGTTTTAATGATTACGAAAGCTTGGAACATGTACATACACTGGATGTGGCGTGATAGTTATGAAAAAAGCATATGGCTTATCATTCGTGTTGCTTGTAATGCACTTATCATTTACATGCTGTTTTATGTTGCAAATATCATTGTGCTAGGTGGCTTACTATTACTTCTTGCCTTCCTACTCCTATATACAAAAAAACAGCCCACAAAGCGAATACCGTGGGAATACATAATCGAACAAGAAGAAAAAATGGACATACGCTTTTATCAATTCGCTAGCATCTTCACTGATGTTCCGCAGCTAAAAAAACAAGTAAACGGCAGAAAATGGCTTACAAATTGGATCGAACCTTTACTACATAAAAAACAAGCTACTTTCTTCTATTTACATACACTATCGTTTTTACGTGGGAATGATTATTTTGGTATATATATTCGCTTGGGGTTAATCGGTTCCTTTATCGTATATTTCGTACCGAATCTATATGTAAAAGGCGCTATCGCTTACATCGTCCTATACATGATCTCTATGCAGCTTCGTTCGCTGTGGAAATATTTTTCAGGAAATATTATCGTGGCATTATATCCAATTGCTACTGAAGAAAGAATGAATCAATTTCTCAGCTTAATTCTCACATTACTAAGTATTCAACTCATTGTATTTTCAAGTGTTATACTCGTTGCTACAGGACAATTACTACATGCTTTGATTATTATGGTGATCGGCGTACTTTGGATAAAGTTTATTATTGTACAAAAAACGAAGAAACGTATTTCTTCTTTATAACTAAAAAAGAGGCTGTATACAACAGCCTCTTTTCTCGTCCTAAAATTTCTAATCACTTTTCATAGGCATTTCTCATATAGTGAAAATGACTATACAATTCCTATCCATACGTTAAATAATGATTTCGCACATATAAATAAAAAAGATAGGAGCTCTATTATGAACAACAATCCGCCTGCAACGCCCCAAAACACCTCAGAGGAAAATAGCCGTGACATTAAATTGCAAACATTACGAGTCATCGGACTCATCGTCCTCATTAGTGGTTATATTCTCGTCGCTCTCTCAGAAGTGGGTGAACTAAAAACCTTATTAACAAATCCAAATGCCAATCCTAATTTAGCTGAAGTTGATCCGTTTTAGAAGCTATCTAAAAAGCGAATCCCAGTATAACCGGTTCGCTTTTTAGATAGCTTTATCCAATCTTAGAAACGTTTCGTTCATCTTGATACTGCTCTTTCCCAATCGCCTTCATAAATAATAAAATACTGCTCATACCTACGATGAAATATAGAACGCTCATGCCCCAAGATGCAATAAATGAACCTAGCATAACACCTAATGCCCCGTTCATTTTTGCCACTTGAAAGACCATCCCATTAATCGCCATATAAGAACCTCTTGCCTCATTTGGCACCATATCTGCCATAATAGATTGACGAACCGGCACATACATCATCTCACCTACCGTTTGGAAAAGCCCTGCAATTAATAAAATCCATAAGCTATTGCTCGTTCCGAGTATCGTAAAGCCAATCGTGTAAATAAATAAGCCTACATATAAGATTTTCAAATCGTTGAAGCTTTTCAGCATTTTAATAAGAAGCGCTGAACATAACACAACTAAAATTGTATTCTCTGCTGATATCCAGCTCAGCATTCGAATACCTGTTAAATCAAACGTAAAACCATTCCCGAATAAAAAGTGCACCGTTTCAAATTCCTTCTGCAAACGTACCCCTAAATAATTATTAATTTGAAACTCTAAAGATAATGTACATATACTTGCTGCACAAAAAATTAAAAACGCTCGGTCTTTCATCACAACTTTATAACTATCCGCCATATCCTTTAATACGTTTTTCTTCTCTACAGTTTTTCGCGCCACATACACTTCTTCCATATATATAGCCATCACATATAAAGTAATGACCGCCACAGCCGTTAATACGATAAACAATTGAAATCTATAGTTTTCAAATAGTAATCCGCCAAATATCGCTCCAATAGCAATTGATAAATTAATCGCCCAGTAGTTAATGCTGTACATCACTTTTCGATTTTCAGGTGTACTCACATCGATTAACATCGCTTCGGTCGCTGGATTCATAAGTCCAGATCCTAAGCTGTTCACGAGCATAAATAAAAACGTTAACCACGATGAATCTACATAATCTGAGTTCGCAATTCCCATACAAGCAATGGAAACGACCTGTATACTTTGGCCAATAATCATTACTTTTTTACGACCGAGCCGATCTCCAATATACCCGCCATATAAACCAATTATTAATGAAGCTATTACATTAATTAATAGTAAAGCACCTGCAATCGCACTACCTAACTTTATTGAAAAATAAATTGCCATAAACGGAAAAATCATCGTTGATACAGCTCGTGTTAAAAATGATGTTATAATTCTAATTTTTATATTTCGATGCATACTCCAAAACCCCATCGTTTTCCCCTCCTTATGCTTATTCATTTTACTTTGAAAAAGAGGAAGAAAAAGGTTAGAATATTCTAAAGAGTTTCCCCTTTTATATAGAAGGAAGTGTACACATATGAAAATTATGGACTATTACATTCGTTTAAGGTTACATTCACAAGATCAGCAACATATGCGAAATAGCTTACAAGAATTAGCGGATGTTTTATATTGCAGTACGAAAAACGTGAAGATTTTATTAAAGAAAATGAGCGAAGAACAACTAATTTACTGGACTCCAGGGCGAGGCCGCGGGAATAAAACTGAAATTATATTTGTACATAGTTTAGTAGAATCAATTGAATGCCATACAGATGAACTGTTAACCCAAGAAAAATTAAAAGATGTCTTTCTTCTTTTAAAAGAGCCCCTTCCTCTTGCACTTCAAAAAAAGATAGAAAATAAACTCCATCATCATTTTGGCTATGAACCTTCAAATGATATGTACGATATATTAAAAATCCCCATATCACGAAAAGTAATGCCGCTAGATCCGGCTTTTGCGGCTGTCACAACAGAGAGCCATCTTACTAGTCAAATTTTTGATACATTAGTCGTTTATAACGATGTTACCGAAAAAATGGAACCGCACATTGCTCATACGTGGGAATTAAGTGAAGACCAGCTTACATGGACGTTCTATTTACGAAAAGATATACATTTTCATAATGAAACGGTTTTAACTTCTACAGATGTGCAATTTTCATTTGAAAGATTAAAGCAAATTCAATCTCCTTTCGAATGGTTAACAGAAGAAATTGTTCAAATTGAAACACCATCACCACTACAAATACGATTCCATTTAGCAAAACCGAATTTATTTTTCTTACATTATGTAAGTTCCATGCAACTCGCAATTTTACCGCATGATGCGAGTATCCAAAATTATCATTACATAGGTACTGGGCCTTTCAAACTTACTCATTACTCTGAAGATAATATCGTGCTTGAAGCTTTTACCCATTATTTTAAAGAACGTGCGTTACTAGACCGCATTGAGTTTTGGCGTATTCCAGATCATGTGCAAATTGATGCTGATTATGAACTACCAAATGAAAAGGAAAACGAAAGACACAATATACAAATAGAAGAAATAGGTTGTATTTACGCTAGCTTCAACTTTACAAAACCTGGTCCACATCACGATATTTACTTTCGTAAAGCTTGGAGAGAAATATATGATGTTGAAACGATCCTCCGTGATTTAGAAGGAAATCGAACAATCACAGCATCAAGCTTCTTTCCTGAAAGAAGCCGCCAAGCTCCTAATAGGTCCTACTCTTTAGAAAAAGCGAAAGAGTATTTGAAAAAGAGCACCTATAATGGCGAAACGATACATATTTACTTCTTCGCATTTAAAGATAGTGCAAACGACGCTGACTTCCTAAAAGAATGTTGTGAACAATTAGGAGTGTACGCAGAACTTCACCCATTCCTTGTTTCAGATTATACGGATCGTTCTATTGATAAACATGCCGATATTATTTTAATGGGAGAAGTTTTTGCCGCCGAGCATGAAATGGCATTTTTAAACGTATTTAAAAATAAAAGTTGTTTTATCAATCGATTCTTGGACCCGCACTATGCGAAGCAAATTAATTGCTTGCTAGATACATTTTTATTAGAAGAACATAAAGAAAAGCGCTATGAGCTCATATATGAAATTGAAGAGTTTTTACAAACTGAGTACATTATTTTATTTAACTATCACATTTTAAAAAGAAAAACCTATCCCTCTTCTTTAAAAAACGTAACAATTGATTCATTCGGTTGGGCGAATTTTGCGAAGTTATGGATACAGCCATCCCTGCGTTAAAATGCAAAGTTTTTTATAAAAGGAGAAGAACCATGAAAAGCAACCTAGAAAAAAGGCTTTCCTATCTATATACAGGTGAATTATTTTCAGTTATTACTTTTATTTTTACAAGTTACTTAATTAATTATGCTTATCCTACATTATATTTATATTCCCTATACTCTTTTTGGATCTCATTTCTTCTTTTAGAGTTTCTCTTACTACAAGGAACTGTTTACTGGTACGTAAAGTGGAAACGACTAAAAAAAGAGAAGACATCTGTTACACCTATTGTGATTATTCAATATTTAAAAATGCTAAAAAAGATAAATATCGGATTGATTATCACAGGACTTATTATGTTTACTATTGATTTTGTAATTTGGTATCCTCAATTACCTTTAGTAGGGCTATCATTCGCACTATTTGTTTATGTTTTTGCATTATTTGAGTATATAAACTATTATCATATTCAGCTTTCATATGATAACATCTCTGATATTAAATATTTGATAAAATCAAAGAAACTAAAACAGTCCTGTATGAGTAAAGATTTTCAACGTACTTCATAAAAGGTTAAATTCCGCTTATGAAGACTTTAAGCTAAGAAAAACTAAGCAATTTTTATGAATGCAAGAGAAGGTACTACACTCTTAGTAGTACCTTCTTTTACATTTTTAAAGATGAACCTTTTTACGCACAAAGATGCAAACTATTATTAAATTACTTCAGCCAAATGAGTCTTCAATTCCATCAAAAACTTCTCAATATCCGGATTTTTCACCACATCATAACACGCAAAGCTCTTTAACGGACTCATACCAATAAACTTCTGCACACGATGTAAATGACTAAGCGCTGACTCTAAACTTTCTCCTTCAAAGAACTTCGTCTTATCTCCAAATGCTTTTTCAGGTGCATTCCAAGTTGTAGAGAACATATAATGCTTCTCTTTTAATAAACCACCTGTTCCATATTCATCTGCACCTTCAAAAAACAAACCGTATTCATATACTTCATCCATATAAGTTTTAAATAATCCCGGTACACTAAACCAGTAAATTGGTGTTTGATAAATAACAACATCCGCCCATAAAAACTTTTCTTGCTCTTCCTTAATACTGTATCCATCTTGAATCGTTGTTGTTTTCACATGATGATTTTCACTTAGTAAACTTATCATGCAATCAGCTAGCGTTTTATTTAATCGACCTTCCTTTGAACCATATTTTTCATGCCCATTTATAATGAATATATTTTTCATAACTTTTCTCTCCCTTATTTTACTCTTCAGCTATTAAGCCCAGTTGCTGCTTCAGCGTAAGATTATCTTCTAAATGCCAATCTTCCGTTATCTTTCCGTCTTTCACGTGTAAAATATCAATTGCAAAAAAACGAATGTTTTTACCATTATGAGTTCCTGTAAAAGAAAGACGAGCTGTTACTTTATCACCAACGACTAATAAATCTTCAATCTCACAATGTATATCAGGAACGACTTTACGAAAATTTTGCGCCGCAAATTTTAAGCCTTCAGTACCTTGTGGACGGCCTTTCGGCAATGTATTATCGAAAAATTTTTCAGTAACAGTCTGCGGAATAAGTTCCTCCTTACCTGTATCCCAAAATGCGTAAAAACGCTGAGCTGCATGAACAATTTCTGTCGCCTCCTTTTTACTTAATGAAGAATCCATTGTCATTGCTTTTGGCTTCGGCATTTCCTTTAATAACTGAATTTCAGTTTTTTGCTCCCCACTGCACGCTGCAAGCACAATGCAAATGACAAAAAAACTAAGGAACGTAAACAACTTTTTTATAACCATGGAAATCACCTCCTCCTCATACAAACCCTTTGTATTTCCTATTGCTATTGTATATGCACTAACTTCCTTTATGGAAGTAGTGATATTTTTTTCATATAGTTACCGAAAGGATAGTTTTGTGATACGATAAAGCAAATTCATTCAAAAAATTTTTATGGAGGCTAGTTCCATGAACAATATAGATCCGGTTGTATTAACGAAAGGTTTACCTGGCATCCCATGTCCTATCGCTAAAACGCTTGACGTAATTAGTACAAAATGGACATTTTTAATTATTCGAGACCTTCTTATCGAAGGAACGTTACGATTTAGTGATTTACAAAAATCAATGGACGGCATTAGTCCGAAAACATTATCGCTTCGACTAAAAGAATTAGAAGCACAAGGGATTATAACGAGAAAAGTATATCCAGAAGTTCCACCTCGTGTAGAGTACACATTAACGGATAAAGGAAAGCAATTAGAGGGGATATTTATTGAATTAAAGCGGTTTGGATTAAGTTTATAAAGTGAAACTTTAATCATTGGGGGTTTTGTCCATCCCCCAATGATTATTAGCCCGCAAATAGCGGGATAAAACAAAAACCCCTTACAACGGTAAGGGGTTTTATTACTTCGCAAAACTTTCAGCTAACTGCTTCTCTCTCCACATAAATGTAATGCCGAGACCAACTATTAAAACAACTCCTGAGAAAGCATATGGATAATTAATATTTACATCAAATAATATTCCGCCCATCGCTGGTCCTGCAATATTTCCTAAACTCGTATACGTTGAGTTCATACCAGCAACGAATCCTTGCTCTTTTCCAGCTGCTTTTGATAAAAACGTCGTTAAAGCTGGACGAAGTAAATCAAATGCTAGGAAAATAAAACAAGTAACAAGGAGCACGCTCCAATAATTAAAGACTATAGTTGAAACAAACGCTAACACAGCTCCTACAACTAAACATATTTGAATTAATACTTTCTCACCGAACATGTCTACCAATTTTCCAAACATAAATACTTGCACAACTACCCCAAAGATTGAGCTAATTGTAATAATTGCAGCAATATCTTTCGGTGTGAAGCCAAATTTATGATCAGAGAACAGGCTAAACACAGTTTCATATGCTGATAATCCAAATGCGAGTACAAATACAATAATAAATGCGATTGCATACATTGGATTTAAAGATTTCTTTAAATCCCCGATAAAACTTGATTCTTTCGTATTAGCAGAAATCTCTGCAAGTTCTTCTTTCGTTAAAGGCTCTTTCAAAATAAATATAGAAATCACGCATGCGACAAAAGCAATCACTGCTGCCACAAAGAAAGGTACACGTATACCATATTCTGCAATAAACCCACCAATTCCAGGTCCTATAATAAATCCGGTACTAATAGCGGCTGAAAGATATCCCATCGCTTTTGGACGTTCCTGAATAGAGGTAATATCAGCAACATATGCCGTAACACCCGGCATAATAAACGCAGCACTAATCCCGCCTAACACCCTCGCTGCATAAAGCATCCACACATCTTTTCCTAATCCAAAAAGAAGCTCTGAAACACCAAAAATAAATAATCCAATGATTATCATTTTCTTCCTACCGTAAAGATCGACCCAACGACCCGTAATAGGTGAAGTAATAAGCTGAGCCATTGCAAATACTGCAACGAGATAGCCCATCGTCTTTCCTGTTAAATTCATATCATTCATAAAGGATGGCATAACCGGAATGATTAATCCAATCCCTAAAAAAGCGATAAATATATTACTCAAAAGAATGATCAATACCATCTTTTGTTCTTTTATCGGTTTCTTCAATTTTTAACACCTCTTCCCGTAAGTTCCTCTCAAAAATAATACCCAAGAAACTTTTTCTTTATCCTGCTATTTGTGGGCTAATAATGAGTGGAGATGCCCCCACTCATTAGAATTTCACTCTATCCTTCCACACATACATAAATACAGGGTGAATGACTATCATTCAGTTTCCCGCAGAAATGAACCTACCTTTTCAGACAGGTTCATCTTACTATTTCTTTATATGTAGTGCATGTGTTAAAAAATCTAGTACTTCTGCCTTTTGTAGCTCGACTTGCTCATCATCTTTATGATCATATAAATAAACTTGTTCCGCTGCTGATTCAACAAGAGCAATAAATAACTTCGCTGTTCTCTCTGCATGAACCGAATCACGAATTTCACCAGCTTCTTTTGCTTCAATTAAAAATTCACTTAGCCATATATAAAGAGGCTCATATACAGCTTCCCATTCTTTTATATGTTCAGTAGATGCTAGGCCCGCATACATTAATGCTTGTATTTCACGATATTCAGCTATAAAGTTAAACACTGCATCTATTACTTGCTCAACTTTACTTGAAAAAGGTGCATCGTTCTGTACTTTTTCTTTCACTGCAAGTATCATCTTCTCAACCATCACTTCTGCTATTGCAGGCATAACAGATAACTTAGAAGGAAAATATAAATAGAAAGTTCCTTGCGCAATGCCAGCCAATTTCACGATATCAGAAATCTTCGTTTTTTCAACGCCCTTTTCCTGAAACACTTCAATAGCTGCATAGACAATTTTCTCTTTTTTATTCATCATCTAAACCCTTTCACACGCGTATTGAATGACTGTCACTCATTTTATAAAATAACTAGCTGTACTGTCAATTATAGTGCACTTTTCATAATAAAAATCTCCCAACAAATCGTTAGGAGATTCAACTTTCATATCAATTTCTTATGAAAGAGCCTTTAATCCCGTAACTCCACATACGATAAGAGCTACACTAATCAAACGTGCCTTACTTTTCGATTCACCAAACAGAAACATATTTAATAAAACTGCTCCTGCTGTTCCAATGCCAATCCAAACCGCATAAGCCACACTTACTTGTAAGAACAAGAAAGATGTGTATAAAAATGCGAAGGAAGTTGCAAATCCACCTATATAAATCGCTCCATTTGCTAATGTCTTATCTTTACTATACATTTTAAGGCCTATCACACCGACTATTTCACTAATTGCAGCACAAAATACGAAAATCCAACCCATTTTTAAGCAGCTCCTTCCATAGTTTCTTCCACAGTTTCTTCTTTATTATCAGCCAATTTTAAACCGATAACGCCCGCTACGACCATCACGATAAAGAATAGTTTTCCTACACTGAAACTGCCGCCGAAAAGGAATACATCCATTAGGAAAGTTCCTACAGTACCAGCCCCAGCAAACACCGCATATACTGTCCCTGTTGCAAGATGTTCGCACGCTTTCGATAGGAAATAAAAATCAACAGCGATAACTCCTACAATAATGACCCAATGCCACCAAGTATGAGCTGTATTAAAACCAAACACCCAAAAGACTTCAAAAATACATGTTAATATGACATATAACCAAGCTTTATTTTTCATATCTCTCACCTTCTATTATACACTGACTGACCGTCAGTCATTTTTGATTAAAAAAATATAATCTCACGCTAACTACTATTTAAAAAGCCAATATCATCCTCATTTATCCTTATATTTGTTCCGTCATTAAGCTAACTACATATAAAAGTTGCTTATCTAAACCCTTTCACATAAAAATGACTGAATGTCATTCATAAATATTCTACATGACCAATTGATAAAGTGTCAACACCCGGATTCTCTTAACCAAAAAATATTTTAGATTTCTTAAATCCACGTGTATATTTCTTAATAATCTGTCAATAATGGTAGTAACAAAATATTTTCTCCATTCCCCCCTTGGAGATCCCTTTGAATCGAGCAGTTGCTTTTAGCTAACTGCTCTTTTTTAATTTATCGGCACAGTATAATAAAATACTCATAGATAAATTCCAAAACAAAGACCTGTACTCCCTTTTCGACATGCAATAAAGAACGAAATATTTTGTACGCTATTTACTTTCCAACGAGTCTTTGTATGCAATAATTTTATTTTCAAGCATCTTCTCTGTAATTACTAAGTTTTCTCTTTGAGTTTGAATAGATTTTTTATGATTTTCTAAAAGTTGTAAACGAGCTTCGGTTGTATGCTCCCCTTCTGTATATAATCTAACGTATTCTCTTATTTTCGCTATCGGCATTTGTGTTTGTTTTAACTTCATTACAAACTGCAACCACTTTATATGTGACTCTGCATACAATCTATTCCCATTTGCATCGCGATTTGCAATTAATATATTCTCCTTTTCATAATAACGTAATGTATGTGTGCTCACTCCTAATAATTTAGCTACCTCGCTAATTGTGTACATAATCATACTCCCTCCGCACGCCATTTACTCTCATACATTTTACTGCCTCCAAATAATAAAAAAACATTTGAATTAGAGTATACTCTAACAAATACAATCTAACCATAATAAAGTGAAACTATAATCAGTGGGGGTTTACGGGCAGTTAATCTCCCACCTACCGTCTTTGCTCCAGCCAAATTTTGAGGTGGAAGTTTTACTGCCCGTTAATGCGGGATAAATTAATTTGAATTTAGGAGGCTCTTATATGAAATATACTGTTATTACTGGTGCTAGTTCAGGAATTGGCTATGAATCCGCTTTAGCCTTTGCATCTCGCGGAAAAAACTTAATACTTGTAGCTCGAAGACAAGCAAAATTAGAAGAATTAAAATTGAAAATTAACGAAATGAATCCGGACTTAGATGTTATCATTCGAAAAACCGATTTATCCGTCACTGAAGAAGTTTATAAATTTTATGAAAGTCTACAAAGTTTTCAAATTGAAACGTGGATTAACAACGCCGGTTTTGGTAATTTCGCCTCAATTGCTGAACAAAATTTAAACAAGATAGAAACGATGTTGCATGTAAATATAGAAGCACCAACAATACTATCTTCCCTTTTCGTTCGAGATTATTCAATGGTTGATGGAACACAGCTTATTAACGTTTCATCGGGCGGTGGATACACGATTGTGGCTAATGCTGTTACGTACTGTGCTACGAAATTTTATGTAAGTGCATTTACAGAAGGACTATCTCACGAACTGAAAGAACAAGGTGCAAAACTACAAGCAAAAGTTTTAGCTCCTGCTGCAACTGAAACAGAATTTGCGAAACGTTCATTTAATATTGATGAGTTCCAATATGATGGTGTTGTACCGAAATTTCATACTGCAAAACAAATGGCACAATTTATGCTTGACCTTTATGATAACGATAAAGTTGTAGGACTTGTCGATGGTTCTACGTATAACTTTGAGCTTAGAGATCCGCTTTATAATTTTACAGTAAGACAAACGAATTCAAATTCTTAACAACATCTCATTTCTGACTAAAATATAGATACCCACTATTTCTTAAATAATAGTGGGCCTTTTTTCTCTCTAAAAATTTCACCCAACATACCGTATCATCGCCACCTCATCACAATAATCAACTTTTGGACAATGTCTACAATCAATCCACACTTTTTCTGGTAATGCTTCTCTATTCACAAAATCAAACCCGCACTTTTGAAAAAATTCCGTTTCATATGTTAAAGAAATTACCCTGTTCACTTTTATCTTTGCCGCCTCATTCATTACATGATTCACTAACTTACGCCCTATCCCTTTTCCTGCATATGTATGCGAAACTACTAACGATCGTACTTCTGCAAGATCCTCTCCTAACACATGTAAGCCAGCAACTCCAACGACTTCCTCTCCTTCTTTCATAACATATAAACATTGTAAATATTGATAGAGAGACAAAAGAGCACGCGGCAAAACAACTCCTTCTTTTGCATACATTTCAATGAGATTATAAATTTCTTTCACATCACTTGTAACCGCATTAAAGATTTTCATATTATATCCCCTTGCCCCCAGTGTTAATATTTATAACATTAGTTGAATTTTAATTCATAATTTCATATAATAATACATCTCTCTTTTCTCTCCGTCAATCACTTTTCTGAATTTTATATAAACAAAAAACCAAGCAACTTAATCGATGCTCGGTTCCTCATTTCGTATCGGCAATACCGTCGAATATTTAATTTCACGCAGTGCTAAACTTGTCTGTATCCTTGTAATACCAAGCTTGTTCAACTTTCTAATAAACTGCTCCAGTTCCTTACGATCACGATTTGCAACCTTTAATAAATAATCATACTCTCCTGTTAAACAGTGACATTCTAACACTTCAGGCATAGATTCTAATTCTCGTTCTAACACTTCAAGTTTTTCCGACTGATGAATATTCGTGCTCATAAAAATGAAACATAATAAATCAAATCCAAGCTTTTCTTGATTTAAAATTGCTACTTGCTTATCAATGAATCCTTCCCCGTCTAATCTTTTTATTCTTGCATGCATAGCAGCTGGTGATAAATTAACGCGGCGTGCTAACTCTGCATTACTTACTTGTGACTCTTTCTGCAATATATCTAAAATTTTCACATCCAAATCATCAAGCACTTTAATAACAGATGACTCCATCAAAATTCCTCCTTTTTTCTTACCGATGATTATTCGAAGAAACATCTCATAACTTATATAAAACTGAATATTTTTCTGTAAATGAGATTTCTAACGAACTATTTTATCGGATTTTTACCATTATACAAAAGAATATATTAGACAATAAAGAAAAATGCTAAAATTATTTACAGTTCATTCTTATTTCAACAAAGGGGTTTTTAGCATGCCTTATTTTTATGTCTTTTTACTATTATTAACAAGCTTATTATGGGGAGGAAATTTCGTCGTTGGGAAATCACTCGTCGATCATGCATCTCCGATCACACTGACAAGTTTAAGATGGCTAATTGCGATCATTTGTTTATTACCAATGGTATGGTTTAAAGAGAAGAAAATCATTCCACCACGCTCTGCAATACTTCCGTTAATACTTATGGGAATTTCAGGAGTCGTTCTTTTTAACATTTTTCAATTTTTAGCACTAGAAAAAACATCCGCAACGAATGTAGGTCTTATTTCTACATTGAACGCTATTTCGATTGCATTATTTTCTGTGCTATTTCTAAAAGAAAAAGTAAATACACTTCAAATTCTTTCTATGATTCTTTCATTTTTCGGGGTTATGCTCGTCCTTTTAAAAGGAAATTTCGCACTTTTATTTTCACTACATTTTAATAGCGGAGATTTATGGATGATGGCGGCAGTATGTATTTGGGGTATTTACTCTGTTTGCAGTAAATGGGCGACAAAAACAGTTACACCGCTAATGGCGACGTTATATTCTGGTATTTTCGGCGTCATTTTATTGCTTCCATTTAACATAGGCAACTTCACTGTTTCCAATATTAATTCTTCCTTCATAACATCACTTTTATATACAGGACTCGTTTCAACGGTCCTTTGTATGGTATTTTGGAACATTGGTGTACAGAAATTAGGAGCTACTACATCGGGTATTTTTCTAAATTTCAATCCAATTTTCACAGCTATTTTAGCATTTATTTTCCTTGGAGAAGAACTAACATGGATTCAAATTTCCGGGACAATTATCGTCGTGACAGGATGTTATTTATTTTCTCATTTTAAAACCGTTGCTTCTCAGCCAACTAGAACTTTAGTGCGAAAGCATTCTTAATGAAAAAACATCGCCACCAGAGTGGCGATGTTTTTATTTACCTTTCATTTCTTTCACATACTGTTTTTCTTCTTCTGGCGATAAGCGTTCTGTTGCCTTTCCGGTATCACCACCTTGAATTTCCCACAAAAAGTTATGCTCCTCAACCGTTTGTGAAAAGTCTCCTTTCTCCCAACGCTCCAAAGTAGAAAGTAGCTTTGATTTATGTTTAAAATTCGTACTGCTTTCTACTGCGTTCTTCGCACTACGAATTTCCTTATTTGTCATTTCAATAAATCCCCATTTTTCAGAGGATTTCACTTTTTGATGTACCATCCTATGCATTGTAGAAATAATTTCATCTTCACTAGCTTGTTGCTTCTCTTCCTTTGCTTTCTTCCCTTGTTGCCCCATTACATTTTGTGCTTTAAGACTCTTCTCCTCTTCTTCTATATAATTAAGCAGTTTAGTAACACCGAATACAGCTCCTATCGCAATTACAATCATTGTAATTGTCCCTATAATCCATTTTTTCATATTATGTATTCCCCATTCCCCTAATAATCACATAAACAAATGGAATCGCCTGCGCACAGCCGATTCCATTTGTTTCCTTATTTCATTTTAAACCTTCATCGCTGCTCGCACAATATAACTATCCACATATTGCTTGAATTTTACGATTTTTCCATTTTCAAGCTGCCATATATGAACGAATTCTGCTTCAAATGATTTTCCCGTTTCTTTATAAACTCCAGAATACATACCTTCAGCAATGATTACATCTTTTCCGTTTACTTCATGGTACGTATTTACACTCGCTTTATAATTATCCCATTCTGATCCTAAACGACTAAATACATTTTCCATTATAGCTTCTGTACCTATATACGTTCCGCCGTATGGGAAACCTTCTGCCTCTGTCCATTCTACTTTTTCAGAGAGAGCTTCCGCTAAATGTTTTGCATTTGAAGAAGATGGTCCTTCATATGTGCTTCGAACAATTTCTAAATTTGTTTTTTGTACCATTATTTTTTCACCCCAAATGCGTTTGCCGCTAAAACAAGTCCAATTTCTAACGCTTTAACGTGCGGGAATCGTTCCTTTATTGCCGTTTGAATTTCTTCACTTGAAGGATTTCCTGCAAGAACTTCATCAAATGCTACTAAATATTTACGAGTATGCTTAATCGCATCTGCTGTATTTGGTGCATCATAATCACGATGTCCAGCTACAACAATTTCAGGATGAAGATTTTCAATTTCACTTAATGTTTCTAACCATTTATGACGAGCTTCAGCATCTGTTTCTAACGTCCATGCGAAAGTATTGTTATACACGATATCTCCTGTAACTACTGCTTTTAATGACGGAATCCATACGTAACTATTATTAGGTGTATCACCTTGTAGACCACCTTTAATGATTAAGTCATTTCCCTCTAACGTAAGCTTATCTCCCTCTAACACTTCTGGAACAATTGGCTGATGAGGAACATTATGCCCAATAGATGGTTTCCATTGTTCCACTTTCTTTTCAAACGTATTGCGAATATCCTCTACTGTATTTCGCAACGCTACAATTTTCGCTTTTGGAAATGCTTCATGTAATACATTTAATCCAAAATAATGATCTGGATGGAAATGAGTTACATAAATATGAGCTAAATTCTTTCCTGTTTCAATAATTTGAGCTGCTAAACGATGTGCATCACTTAATAAAAATTGTGCATCGATAAGAATTGCATCTTTTTCTCCGTATACAATTGTGGATGTAACTTGAAATGCTTGCTCAGATCCTGTAAAAACCTCTAAATGTAATTTTGACATGTTATTTCCTCCACTTTTATTTACTCTTTTATATTCCTTCATTCTTTAAGCTTTATTCTAGTTGCAACTAACTTAGTTACAACTAGAATAAAAAAATATACGAATCATTTTATCACTAATCGACTTGATGTAATCATTATAGTTACACCGAGTCACCAAGTCAACACTTAAAAAATGAAATTTACTTCGTTTTCATTACTTTCTCTTTTAAGAAACGATCTACATATCCTTCTGCTTTTACAACGAATAAATACGCACCCATTGATAATAATGCAAGATCTAATTCATATCCCGGATTCTTTCCATCTCCTAATAAGCCTGCTGCTCCATTTACCTTTACGATAGCTCCAGCCAAAATAAGAGCGAATAACAATCCTACATATCGTACGCCTAAACCGATAATTAATAATATACCACCAACTAATTCAACTGTTGCTACGCCGTATGCAAGACCACCTGGTAAGCCGATGCTTGTAAACCACCCTGCTACATTATCGATACCTGATTGAAACTTTGCTAAACCGTGTGCAAAAAAAGTAACTCCTAATACGATACGAATAATTAAATTACCAATATATTGATTCATTCTGAACTCTCCTTTTTTGTTTTGTTATGATGAACATTTATTCACAAGACAAAACGATACGGTATTTCTTTTCATTCGTCAAATACTTTTTTAAAGAAACCAAAAAACATTATCCTTTCTGCGGATAATGTTTTTTACAAAATAGCGTTAATTCAAGCGTTTACTCTATTACTTAGAAAAAAGTTGAAAATTTTTCCCAGCACGAACATAAGACAATAAAGAACTATCTTCTTCCATCACCATTCCAACAACATTTACTTTCCTATCTTCAGGCAAATCATTTATAACAATTTGCATTTCGCCAGCATATCTACCGTACAATTCATTATCAATTGTAATACTGCCTCGTTTTCTTGAAATTGTATTCATCTGCTGTAAAATCACTTTATTTTCTTCTCGTGATTCTACCGAGCGAATGACATCACGAGCTGGATCTAGTCTATTTGTATGCACTTTCTCTACCACTTTCAATGCTTCTATTTCATTTGTAAATGGCTCATATCGCACCGGAATAATCCCATTACTCGCCATCGCGATTTCTTGTACACTTTCTAGACTCGCGCTTATGTCTCCAATTAGCACTTTATCGACGTCACACTCTTGAACAAGTTCTAAATACGTTTCAAGCGGACGCATATAGCGGTGCTTTTCTAACGTTGGTAAACCTTCATATAAAGGACCTCGTTTTTCACCATCTCCCGGAATAAATGCCATCGTTTTTATTCCGCAATCATGTAAATACTTATTTTGTTTTTGTAAAAATGACTTTGCTAGTCCTGTTTCTGGACGCGGATAAAAATTATGCCATGCTTCTACATTCTCTACTTGTATATTTTCTGCAAGTAACTCTTTCCAAAATGATTCTGTAATCGTACTCGCATTTAAAGCCACTTTCATCTTATGAGATACGCGTGCAATTTCTTTTGGCGCAATGCCGTAGTCCATTCGTAAACCAGTAATGCCCCACTCCAATAATTCTTCCACATTTTCATATGTTATTCCTAAATGGTTTAACGATTTTGGAGAGACATCAACCATTAATTCCATTTCATTTTCGAGAGCTTGTTTCCCAAGTATTTGAATTAACTCTTTATACGTATTCGGATCATCTTCTGGAATGTGAAGAGATGTAAAAATAGATGAAAATTCGTTTTCTTTCGCTATTTTTAACCATGCTTCTTGTTTCTCTACTCGCTCTTTTGAAAGATAAATTGAAACTCCTATCATATAAATCTCTCCTTCTATTAATATAAAAAAAGAGAAAGGAATCCCTTTCTCTATATGTTTTCTGCCATTTCTTCTTTAAAGCCGAAGAAGTACGTAAAGATGAATCCGAAAGTATATGCAACTACTAATCCAAGGAAATATAATAAATATTTATTATCAGCAATTAACGGAATTAATGATAATCCTGATACGCCGATTCCGAGTGCGGCTGTTTTCATAACTGCTTGGAATGCACCACCGACAGCCGCTCCTAAACAAGCAGTAAGAAACGGTTTCCCAAGTGGCAATGTAACCCCGTATAATAACGGTTCGCCAATTCCTAAAAACCCTACTGGTAATCCACCTTTAATCACATTACGAAGGCGTTTATTTTTTGTTTTTACATAAATCGCAATCGCTGCTCCTACTTGCCCAGCGCCAGCCATTGCTAGTACTGGTAATAAAGGCGTTACGTGAGTTTGATTAATAAATTCCATATGAATCGGTGTTAAACCGTGATGCAATCCGACCATAACGAGAGGTAAAAATGTTCCGGCAAGCACAGCTCCGGCAAATGCTCCGCCAATATTTAAGATAGCATTAATTCCACTTGTAATTCCTTCAGATAAGAAACCTGCAACTGGTTGAATTGCTAACATCGTTACTATACTTACGACTAATACAGTAATGAGTGGTGTCACGATAATATCAACTGCATTTGGCACCGCTTTTCGAACTTGTCTTTCAACTACAACCATAAGCCATGCTGCAAAAATAACTGCAAATAATCCGCCCCGTCCGGGTACGAGTGCTTCACCGAATAATTTTACATTCGCCATCGCTGGGTTGAAAATTAAAATACCTGCAATTGCCCCAAGAACTGGTGTCCCGCCAAATTCTTTCGCTGTATTCCAGCCGACTAAAATGCCTAAGAATGTAAAGATACCGCCGCCAATTAAAAGTAACATTTGCAGCCATGTTGCATTCGGGTCAGCACCTGCATTTTTCGCAAAGTTAGCAACCCCATTTATAATTCCTGATGCGACAAGACCAGGTATTAACGGAATGAAAATACTTCCTATTTTTCTTAAAAAGTTTTTCACTGGTGTATTATTTTTCTTCTTTATCCCTGACTTTATCTCTTGGCCGAGATCTTCAAGGTGATGATCTGCCACTTCACCAATTCGTAATCCTGTTAAAACTTCCATTTCAGCTGCTACTTTATTTACCGTTCCTGGACCAACGACAACTTGAAGTGTTTCATCTTCAATCACACCCATAACGCCTTCAACCTTTTTCAAAAGGTCCATGTTCACTTTACTTTCATCATGAAGCGTTAGTCGTAACCTCGTCATACAATGAGCAATGCCACGAATATTTTTTACTCCCCCAAGTTGCTCCGTAATCCTACTCGCCATTATCTCTTCTTTCTTCATAATAGAATCCCCCTCCCCATAGTTTAAAGTGCCTTCCTCACAAATCCTTTCGCACATTTTAATTTTTCTAGTGCTTCCCCATATTCACACTGTAGTAATATCATAACGATTGCAGCTTTCACATTTCGATTTGCTCTTTCATAATACTCTGTAGCTACTTCATAACTAGCGCCGGTCGCTTCCACAATAATTCGTTTTGAGCGTTCTACCAATTTTTCATTTGTAGATTGAACATCTACCATTAAGTTTTTATATACTTTCCCTACACCAATCATAGACGCTGTAGAAATCATATTCAGTACTAACTTTTGCGCTGTGCCAGCCTTCAATCGTGTTGAGCCTGTTAATATTTCTGCGCCTGTCTCCACTTCCACATTTAGTTTTGCATATTTACTTATCACAGCATTTTTATTACAGGAAATGCTAGCTGTACTCGCTCCCACGCTACTTGCGTATTTCAATCCGCCAATTACATAAGGTGTTCTACCACTTGCTGCAATTCCAATCACCGTATCTTTCTCGTTTAATCCAATACTTTTTAAATCTTCTTCTGCTAACTCTTCACGATCTTCGGCGCCTTCCACCGCTTTAGTAAACGCTTTCAATCCACCTGCTATAAATCCTTGAACCATTTTGTCATCTGTTCCAAATGTCGGGGGACATTCCACTGCGTCTAAAATGCCTAAACGACCACTCGTACCAGCCCCAATATAAATTAATCGTCCATCTTCTTCAAAAGATTTAATAACAATTTGTACAACCTTTTCAATTTCTTCTATTTCATTTTCAACTGCTAACGCAACAGTTCGATCTTCTTCATTCATACTTCGTAACACTTCTTTTATGCTCATCTCATCTAAATTCATCGTCTTCTCATTGCGATGTTCTGTAGATAAATTTTCTAACATATTGTCACCTTCTTAGAAATATAATTTCACGATTTTATTGTAACTTTAAGAAATTAAAAACCGATATCACTTTCTTATTTTATGAAATCTTATTTCTTTTCATAACAAATTTATGTCCAGCCACACAAAAAAGATGGGTTGCCCCATCTTTTCACTTTAACTTCCGTAACCTCACTGCTTCTTCTCTCGTCTCCATAAATTGATCTATCACATTATTACCGATACGATTAAAAGTAATAACGTATAAAGCATCAATCATATTCAGTTGCGTCATTCGTGAAGCAATACTTGCAATGCGATGATCTTGCTCTACATCCGGCATACAAAGGCGAATGTCTGCCGCTTTATATAAAGGAGATGATTGATCTAGCTTCGTAATCGCAATAACTGTAGCACCTTGTCTTTTCGCATATTGCGCCATTTCAAGCACATCTTTCGTCCGCCCAGAAGTTGAAATCGCCACAAATATATCTCCCTCTTTTAAATTTGTTACGAGTGGCAACATCATATGAAAATCGGATAGCATCATTGCAGTAAATCCAAGCCTAGTAAATTTATAAGCTCCGTCCATCGCCGGTGTAGCTGATCCACCTACACCATAAAATATGATCTTATTAGCATTTACAATACTATCTGCAGCTTTCTCAAGTTCCTTCTTATCTATCGCAGTAACACTCGCCTCAATTGCAGCTTTATTCACATATGTAACTTTATTAAACAAATCGTACGGTCCATCTTCTGTATTCATCACTGAAAAATCGTTAATATTATAATCAACAATTGTTAATTCACGAACGAGCGCTATCTTAAATGCTTTAAAGCTTCCAATACCGATTGTTTTACAAAAACGTACAACACTCGCCTCACTCGATCCCGCATTTGTAGACACTTCTTTTGTCGTTAAATTTGGAACAATCTCTGCGTTCTCCATTATGTACATGGCAACCTTCTTTTCAGCTGGTGAAAATTGATCCATATTATTTTCAATTTTAAATAGTAATGTTGAAGCTTTCACCATTTAACCTCCACTTCTTACAGCTGCTTTTTATTTCGCATATTCTTCTTCATGGAGATAATAGCCATCATCACCAGGAGGATGATGAACAATTACAGTTCGATTCCCTTTTTTATATGCAGTTATTTCACCTTCAGATCTCTGTTTTTCCCATCCGTCTATCCAAATTGCGAAGTCAGGTAAAAATGCAGTGTACTTATATTCTTTCGGATTATCCCCTTCCACATAGGAAGAAAAAATAGAAACCGGAAAACCTTTCACTTTTGATTCTTTTCCTACAATAAATGGTATGCAAAGTAAAAGAAGTATAACTACACCTATAACTTTTCCCCTCGTAATCTTCATCTATTTCTCTCCTTACCCTAGCATATACGTAGATTTTACCATAATTACAACCTGTTCATGCTGCATAACCATTGCTTTTTTGCGATAAAAAAAAGAGCTTACCTACATCAGATAAGCCCTTTCTATACAAAGTACTTCTTCAAAAGTGGCGGCGTAATAATCGTTGTCAATATAACAACAATGACAATAGCTGTGAAATTTTCTTTCGCTAATAAATTCGCAGTTAATCCATTTGCTGCGATAATAAGCGCTACTTCTCCGCGCGACACCATCCCTGCACCAATACTAATAGAAGATTGTAAATTAAACCCTGTTAATCTTGCTCCTAAACCTGATCCAATTAACTTTGTGAAAATCGCAATGAGCGTCATAATGATAATGAACCAAAGTTGGCTTCCGATACCTTGAAATGTAATTTCCATTCCAATACTTACGAAGAACACTGGTACGAATATCGCGTAAGCAATCGGTTCAATTTTATGTTCTACTTCATGCTTGTACTCTGTTTGCGAAATTGCAATTCCTGCTGCAAAAGCCCCAATAATACCTGCGATTCCCATCATTTCACTGTAATACGAAAAAGAGAAACAAATAATAAGAGCTGCACTAATTAACGCTTCAGACACGCGAAGTGGTACGAGCATTTTCATAATCCACGGAACGACTTTCCATGCGATAAAAACAATGCTTACAAAGAAAATAATTTTCTTTGCAATAACAAGTGTTATATTCACATCTTGCGTTCCTAAAAAGCTCATAACAAACGCTAATAAAATAACGACAATTACATCATCAAATACGGCAGCACCTAAAATCGTAGTACTTTCTCTCGTATTCATCTTCCCTAAATCACGTAACGTTTGCACTGTAATACTAACCGATGTTGCGCAAAGTAATAACCCTATAAAAATTGCATGAGATTGCATTAATCCAAACAACAACCCTGCCACATAACCACCGATGAAAGGAAAAATAATTCCACCAGCCGCTACTGCAAATGATGATTTTAAATTACGATTTAACTCTTCTAAATCAGTTTCGAGTCCTGCCATAAACATAAGTAACAAAACACCAATTTCGCTAAGCTCATCAATAAGTTCAGAACTATTAATAATACCGAGTACTGCAGGACCGATAATAATACCAACGATTAATTTGCCAAGTACAGAAGGCTGTCCAAGCCTAACACTAATATCACCAGCTAATTTCGTACAAAGTAAAATAACAACAAGTTCGAAATAAAATAACATAGCATCTTCTCCTACTATATAAAGTAAATCTTTAGTCAGTGGGTTATTCTTCATCCCTACTGATTGTTAACCTGCATCTATGTCTGCACATAGCTTCTCCTTACAGCCGGCATTTTATTTGTTAAAGTTTTATTTGACAAAATATTCTGAATTATATTAAGATTAATCCAGAAATTTCAAAAAAACTACATACCATAACTGTATCTTCATTCACTTACATACTCTTTTCCGATGGGCTCGTACTATATTCGCAGTTATGGAGATGAAAACTAAAGGAGGAGAGTTCAAAGTGAAGTCATTATTACGAAAAAAAGCGCTTAGTACTGAATCACCACGGCAGCTAGATAGAACATTAACGGCACTCGATTTAACGTTTTTAGGAATCGGCGCCGTAATTGGGACAGGGATTTTTGTATTAACAGGTATTGTAGCAGCAAAACATTCTGGTCCTGGTATTATGCTATCATTCCTTATTGCTGCATTTACTTGTGCTTGTGTAGCTTTTTGTTATGCCGAATTCGCTTCTTCTATACCAGTCTCAGGAAGTGTTTATACTTATGCATACATGACCGTAGGAGAAGTTGTCGCCTTCATCGTTGGTTGGTGTTTAATGCTCGAATATTTACTCGCAGTTGCAGCGGTAGCTGTTGGCTGGTCTGGATATTTACAATCATTGCTTCAAGGGTTCAATATACACCTTCCCGCCATTATTTCCTCGGCCCCCGGAACAGGAAAAGGTGGTCTCATTGATTTACCGGCTGTTTGTATTTTACTTCTCATTACTGGGCTTTTAAGTTTTGGTATACGCGAAAGCGCACGCATTAATAATATTATGGTCCTTATAAAATTAGCAGTTATTATCGCCTTTATCATAGCAGGCGCAAAATATGTAAAGCCTGAAAATTGGACACCGTTCATTCCATTCGGGTACGACGGTATTATTACTGGTGCTGCCACTGTCTTCTTCGCCTTTTTAGGTTTTGATGCAATCGCAACTGCGGCAGAAGAAACGAAAAAACCGCAGCGTGATTTACCAATTGGCATTATCGGTTCTCTTCTTATTTGTACAGTTTTATACATGATCGTATCTTTCGTTTTAACAGGTATGGTTCCTTATACGCAATTAGATGTTTCTGATCCAGTTGCATTTGCACTGCATTTCGTTGGTGAAGATACTATTGCGGGGCTACTTGCAGTTGGTGCGATGACAGGCATGACAACCGTTCTTTTGGTCGTTATGTATGGACAAGTTCGTGTTTCTTATGCAATGAGCCGAGACGGCTTACTCCCAAAAGCGTTATCACGCGTAAATAAAAAAGTAAAAATCCCTTTACTAAACACATGGATTACTGGGGTATTTGCAGCTTTATTAGCAGGACTTTTAGACCTACATTTACTAGCAAATTTAGTAAACATCGGTACGTTAACAGCCTTCACATTCGTTTGCTTTGCTGTACTTATTTTACGGAAAACTCATCCTGATTTAAAACGAGGCTTTCGTACACCACTCGTACCTGCACTACCAGTTGTCGCTATTATTTGTTGTTTATATTTAATGCTTAATTTGTCTAAAACGACATGGATCAGCTTTGCAGTCTGGCTTATAGTCGGTTTATGCGTCTACTTCTTCTACTCTAGAAAACATAGTCATTTAGCTACTGAAAAAACAAATGATGAGAAAAAAGAAGCATAAAAAATAGCTCGCCTATAATAAAGGCGAGCTATTTTCACGTTCTATTATGTTTTTTCGTTAACGCTTGTAAAACGATAAAGTGAAACTTTAATCAGTGGGGGGTTTTGTCCATCCCCCACTAATTATTAGCCCTCACCAATCGGGCTCTTACGGGCAGTTGTCTCCCCACTACCTTCCTCGTATTCACTTGAGGTGGGAGTCTTACT
>NZ_JBALMG010000028.1:0-280 GCF_036963225.1 Bacillus sp. JJ783
GTATATGTATACGTCATGGCTTAGTTTTTTTACATCGTTACATTATTGTCAAATAATAAATAATTACTATGCATTTTGAATGGATATAATAGTAATAGAGTGATAGATGATGAAGTGGTACGCAGAACCCAATAGAATCAATGTTTTATATATTTACACTATTCTAAATATATAAACTTTTAAAAAATAGTATGTTAGCGTTTTCATAACTTTTAAGTTATGCTAGAATAAGGACATAAGTTATTAATTATTACAAAAAGAAAAAAGAATTCCTTTTTTC
>NZ_JBALMG010000028.1:336-739 GCF_036963225.1 Bacillus sp. JJ783
ACACCAGCAGGTGTTGTACATTTAGTTCGTAACAATCACGAAGTATTCATTCAAAAGGATGCAGGTGTAGGATCTGGTTTCACAGATGCTCAGTATGTTGAAGCGGGAGCAAAAATTGTTGATACAGCTGAAGAAGCTTGGAACATGGAAATGGTTATGAAAGTTAAGGAACCAGTTGAAAGCGAATACAAACACTTCAGCGAAGGTTTAATCTTATTCACATACTTACACTTAGCTCCAGAACCAGAATTAACAAAAGCGTTAATTGAAAAGAAAGTTGTTGCTATCGCATATGAAACAGTACAATTAGAAAACCGTTCATTACCATTACTTGCACCTATGAGTGAAGTAGCTGGTCGTATGGCTGCACAAATCGGTGCGCAATTCCTTGAGAAAAACAAAG
>NZ_JBALMG010000028.1:764-14996 GCF_036963225.1 Bacillus sp. JJ783
TACTTGCAGGTGTTCCAGGAGTTAAACGTGGTAAAGTAACAATTATCGGTGGTGGACAAGCTGGTACAAATGCTGCTAAAATTGCAGTTGGACTAGGTGCGGATGTAACAATCATCGACTTAAGTGCAGAACGTCTTCGTCAATTAGATGACATTTTCGGAAACCAAGTAAAAACTTTAATGTCTAATCCTTACAATATTGCAGAAGCTGTAAAAGAATCTGATCTTGTAATCGGTGCAGTATTAATCCCAGGTGCAAAAGCGCCAAAACTTGTAACAGAAGAAATGATTAAATCAATGGAACAAGGTTCTGTTGTTGTAGATATCGCGATTGACCAAGGTGGTATTTTCGAAACAACTGACCGTATTACAACTCATGATAACCCAACTTATGAAAAACACGGCGTTGTGCATTATGCAGTTGCAAACATGCCAGGTGCGGTTCCACGTACATCAACTCTTGCATTAACAAACGTAACAGTACCATATGCAGTACAAATTGCTAACAAAGGCTACAAAGAAGCTTGCCTAGGCAACACTGCATTATTAAAAGGTATTAATACATTAGAAGGCTATGTAACATTCGAAGCAGTTGCAGAAGCTCACGGTGTAGAGTACAAAGGTGCAAAAGAATTATTAGAAGCAGAAACAGTATCTTGCTAATAGAAGCATTATACAAAACAAAATCGAACAATATATAAAACAACATGATAAGAGCTAAGAGATAATACCTCTTAGCTCTTCTTGGTAAAAGGGGGCATTCATCGTGGCCAACCTATTTAAAAAGAAATCCGTTACGCAATTGTTAGGGGAAAGTAAAAGTAAAACTTTGACGAAAACGCTAGGGGCATTTGACCTAACAATGCTAGGGATTGGTGCGATAATTGGTACAGGAGTTCTAGTATTAACGGGATTAGTAGCAGCAAGAGATGCTGGTCCAGCAGTTATTTTTTCATTCATGATTGCAGCAATTGTTTGTGGATTTGCAGCTTTATGTTATGCAGAGGTTGCATCTGCACTTCCTGTTTCAGGTAGTGTGTACACATATTCATATGCAACAATTGGTGAGTTTGTTGCCCATTTAATGGGATGGACATTGCTATCCGTATATGTCGTAACAACTGCCGCAGTAGCTGGCGGATGGACAGGTTATTTCAATAATTTAGTGAGCGGATTGGGAATTGAAATTCCTAAAGCATTGTTAACGATTCCAGCGCAAGGTGGTATGGTGAACTTACCCGCAGTTATCGTTACGTTGGTGATAACTTGGTTATTATCACGTGGTACAAAAGAAAGTAAGCGTGTGAATAACATAATGGTATTAATTAAAATTGGTATTGTTGTTTTATTCATTGCAGTTGGTGTATTCTACGTGAAACCAGAAAACTGGATACCATTTGCACCGTACGGCTTAAGTGGAGTCTTCGCCGGAGGAGCAGCAGTATTCTTCGCTTTCTTAGGATTTGATGCATTAGCAACTTCTGCTGAAGAAGTGAAAAATCCACAACGTGATTTGCCGATTGGTATTATTGCTTCATTAGTCATTTGTACAATCATTTATGTTGTAGTTTGTCTCGTTATGACAGGTATGGTTTCTTATAAGGAATTAGATGTACCTGAAGCGATGGCCTATGTATTAGAAGTTGTAGGACAAGATAAAGTGGCTGGTGTAATCGCTATTGGAGCTGTAATTGGTATTATGGCTGTAATTTTCGCATACATCTACGCTACGACACGTGTATTCTTCGCTATGAGCCGTGACGGTTTATTGCCAAAATCTTTTGCGAAAATTAACAAGAAGACAGAAGCACCAACATTTTCAGTTTGGTTAACAGGAATTGGTAGTGCTTTAATTGCCGGATTTATCGATTTAAAAGAATTGTCGAATTTAGCGAATATTGGAGCGTTATTAACATTTGCGATGGTTGGTGTAACTGTCATCATTCTTCGTAAAACGCATCCGAAATTACAACGTGGATTTATGGTACCACTTGTACCGATCTTACCGATTATTTCAGTTGCAAGCTGTCTATTCTTAATGGTAAATCTACCGTTAAAAACATGGATATACTTCGGTGTTTGGTTAGCAATCGGAGTGGTTGTATACTTTGTTTATTCGAAAAAACATAGTCATTTAAAAGACGATGGAAGTTCGCAAGATAGTTTAGAAAAAGCTAATTAAAGGGATATAAAGTTAGTAAGCCTTGTGCGTCTAGGGAGCGCGCAAGGCTTTTTCTTTTGGGGAAATAAAGGAGACCAATGTTATGTTGTCGAATTTTTATGTCGGAATATAAGAAGGGGTGGAAAGATGGAGGCGAAAGTTGTCGTTGGAGCAGAGGGATATAATAATAACCCAGGTTGGTTACATACGAATGAAGAAGAATTAAATTTATTAAAAAGAGAAACGTGGCTTAATAAATTTCAGCCTAATTCTTTATCAGTAATTTTGGCTGAACACGTATGGGAGCATTTATCGTATGAAGAAGGTATAGAAGCAGCTAAAATATGCTATGAATTTTTACAAGATGATGGTTACATTCGTTGTGCGGTACCAGATGCATTTTTTCCAAATGAAGAATATCAGCAAGGTGTGCAAGTAGGAGGGCCAGGTCCATTAGATCATCCGGCTGCAAGTCATAAAATTGTACATAACTATAAAACGATTGTATCTATGTTTGAAGTAGCGGGTTTTCAAGTAAAGTTGCTAGAGTATTGCGATGAAAA
The DNA here is from genome assembly GCF_036963225.1 of Bacillus sp. JJ783. Classification (NCBI taxonomy): domain Bacteria; kingdom Bacillati; phylum Bacillota; class Bacilli; order Caryophanales; family Bacillaceae; genus Bacillus; species Bacillus sp. JJ783. The sequence continues at coordinate 3,488 of NZ_JBALMG010000028.1, forward strand.
TGGAGAATTTCAGTATAATGATTGGAATGAGCAAGGAGGTTTTATTTATCGATCGAAACGTTTTGATTATAGAAATCAGGATGGTAAATTAGGATTCGCTTCGTTAATTGTGGATGCAGTAAAAGTTAATAAATAAGAAAAGGATGTGCGATAGCTTTCGTGCATCCTTTTTGTATGAAGAGCATGATAGATGCGGAGAATATTTAGGTGTTTATTTTGAAATGTGAACGAAATTGTCAAAAAAATCTTACGGATTTTATTGACACATATGAACAGACGCTCATATAATAAGAGTATAAGATATATGAATGGTTGTTCATATGTTCAATTAAAGAGGTGAGCTATAATGGCTGGAAATAAAATAGAAACGCAACAGGAAGCATGTTCTCAAACGGTAATCCACGAGGAAATCGTGGATCAAGTAAAACAAACAATTCCGACTGATGAAAGTTTAAGTAAAGTAGCAGAATTATTTAAAGTATTAGGTGACCGTACACGTACGAGAATATTACATGCATTATTTGAAGCTGAAATGTGTGTTTGTGATTTAGCTTATTTATTAGGAATGACGCAATCTTCAATCTCACATCAGCTTCGTGTATTAAAGCAAGCAAAGCTTGTAAAGAACCGTAAAGAAGGAAAGGTAGTTTATTATTCATTAGCTGATCAACACGTAATTCATATCTTCGAGCAAGCGTTTGAACACGTAAACGAGGAAGAATAAAAACGCGAGGAGGGAGAACGATGGCAGAAGCATTAGTGAAAAAGAAACTTATGCTAGAAGGTTTAGATTGTGCAAATTGTGCAATGAAAATTGAAAAAGGTGTGGGGAATATAGAAGGAGTAACGTCTTGTTCCGTAAACTTCGCAACAAAAACGATGCTTTTAGAAACACCGCAAAATAAAGAAAATCAAGTTGTTACGGAAGCGAAGCAACTTGTTACAAAATTAGAGCCGCATATTAAAGTGCAAGAAGAACAAAAAACAAAATCAATAAAAGAAGTATTTGTATTAGAAGGCTTAGATTGTGCAAATTGTGCAATGAAGATTGAAAATAAGGTAAAGGAAATGCCAACAGTTTCAGAAGCGACTGTTGATTTCGTATCAAAGAAACTACGAGTAGAAGTTACGAATAAAAGAGAAATTGAATCGACTGTGCAAAATATAAAAAATGTTGTTCAAAAGTTAGAGCCAGATGTAAAAGTTGTTCGGGAAGAGGAAAAAGGACACGACCACGGTCATGATCATGGTGATGGAAATGTGAAAAAGATGATAGGACGATTAGTAGTCGGTGGAATTTTGACAGGAATTGCTGCATTAGCTGGATTACCGCAAATGATAACAATTCCATTATTCGTCCTTGCGTATTTATTAATAGGTGGAGATATCGTTTGGAGAGCGGTAAGAAACATAACTCGCGGCCAAGTATTCGATGAAAACTTTTTAATGGCGATTGCAACTTTAGGAGCTTTCGCGATTCAACAATATCCAGAAGCTGTAGCAGTTATGCTATTTTATCAAGTAGGGGAATTGTTCCAAAGTATTGCAGTAAATCGTTCTCGAAAATCAATTACGTCATTAATGGATATTCGTCCTGACTATGCGAATGTGAAAGTTGGAAACGAAACGAAACAAGTATCACCAGAAGATGTGCAAATTGGTGAGTATATTATCGTAAAACCAGGTGAAAAAGTACCGTTAGACGGGAAAGTAATTGAGGGAACATCAATGATGGATACTTCAGCGCTAACAGGTGAGTCTGTACCGCGAGAAGTAGAAGTTGGTAATGACGTATTAAGTGGTTTTGTAAACCAAAATGGTGTATTAATTGTTGAAGTTACAAAAGAGTTCGGTGAATCGACTGTATCGAAAATTTTAGACTTAGTACAAAATGCAAGTAGCAAAAAAGCACCAACAGAAAACTTTATTACGAAGTTTGCACGTTATTACACTCCTGTTGTAGTTATAACAGCAGCAATAATGGCATTTATTCCACCACTTATTTTAGAGGGTGCTACATTCTCCGATTGGATTTATAGAGCGTTAGTGTTCTTAGTAATCTCTTGTCCATGTGCGCTCGTTGTATCGATTCCTCTTGGATTCTTTGGCGGTATTGGTGGGGCATCTAAAAGTGGTATTTTAGTAAAAGGAAGTAACTATTTAGAAGCATTGAATGATGTGAAATATATCGTTTTTGATAAAACCGGAACATTAACAAAAGGTGTCTTTAAAGTTACGAAGATGGAGCCTAGTGAAGGTATTACAGCTGAAGAGCTATTAGAATATGCAGCATTTGCAGAAGTATATTCAAATCATCCGATTGCACAATCTATTCGAAATGCATATGGAAAATCAATCGATGAAAATGCTATTGAAGACTATAGTGAAATTTCTGGTCATGGTACGGTTGTAAAAGCACAAGGAAAAGAAATTTTCGCAGGTAATGCTAAATTAATGAGCAAAGAAAACATTACATTTAAGCAACCAAATACAGTAGGTACACTCGTTCATGTTGCTGTAGATGGTAAATATGCGGGTTACATCGTTATCTCTGATGAGGTAAAAGAGGATTCAAAACAAGCAATTCAAAAGTTAAAAGAACTAGGTATTAAGAAGACAGTCATGTTAACTGGTGATGTAAAATCAGTTGGTGCAGCTGTTGGTAAAGAATTAGGTTTAGATGAAGTTCATGCCGAATTATTACCACACCAAAAAGTAGAAGAAATCGAAAAAATTGATGCAGCAAAACGCGGTAAAGAAAAGATTGCATTTGTTGGTGATGGTATTAATGATACACCAGTATTAGCACGAGCAGACGTTGGTATTGCGATGGGCGGTTTAGGGTCAGATGCAGCAATTGAAGCTGCTGACATCGTTATTATGACTGATGAGCCTTCAAAAATTGTGACAGCAGTAAAAATTGCAAAACGTACACGTAGCATCGTATGGCAAAATATTATATTTGCATTAGGGGTAAAAGGGTTAGTGTTATTACTCGGCGCCTTTGGTATTGCAACAATGTGGGAAGCAGTCTTCTCAGATGTTGGTGTGACGCTACTTGCAGTTTTAAATGCAATGCGTGTACTGAGAGTGAAAGATTTATAAAAATAAGAGAGGGCGCGATTACGCCCTCTCTTATTTTTATTATTTTACTGTGTTATTGAGGATGACTGTTGGTAACGTAATATTGAAAAAAACAGAGAAGGAGAAACTTCTCTGTTTATTTTTGTATATTTTTCGCAACCTTGTCTCGAACAGTTTGAATATAATTCATTTTATGATCCCAACATTCTTGGCTTAAATCGACAGGGTACTCTTCAGGGTTTAAAGTTCGCATATACTCTTCCCAAAATAGTGAGAGGCTGCGTTCGTTATATTTTTGGATATCTAATATATTGGGTAATTCATACGTTCTTTTACCGTTAACGAAAATATCTTGATGCAGTTCGCGTGCTTCAAAGTTTGTTACGAATTTACTTATATATGTGTGAACAGGATGGAACATTTTTAAACGTTCTTCTTTTCCAGGTTCTTCTGACTCTAATGCAATATAATCGCCTTCTGCATGATCGTTAACACGGTTAATAATACGATAAATTCGTTTAAGTCCTGGAGTGGTAATTTTTTCAGGGTTAGATGAAATTTTAATTGTATCATTTAATTTTCCGTCAGTATCTTCAATAGCGACTAGTTTGTAAACAGCCCCTAATGCTGGTTGCTCAAAGGCTGTAATCAGCTTTGTGCCAACACCCCATACATCAATCTTTGCCCCTTGAGATTTCAAATGCATAATCGTATATTCATCTAAGTCGCTAGAAGCGATAATTTTTGTGTTTGTAAATCCAGCTTCATCAAGTTGTTTTCTTGCTTCCTTTGATAAATATGCCATATCACCACTATCCAAGCGAATGCCATAAAAATTGATACGATCCCCGAATTCTTTTGCGACACGAATCGCATTTGGAACACCAGATTTCAAAGTGTCGTATGTATCGACGAGAAATACGCATTTTTTATGTGTTTCAGCATATTTTTTAAACGCAACATATTCATCACGATATGCTTGAACGAAAGAGTGGGCATGTGTGCCGGCTACAGGGATGCCAAAGCGTTTCCCTGCCCGAACGTTACTTGTAGAAGAGAAACCGCCAATGAAAGCAGCTCGTGTTCCCCAAAGGGCAGCATCAAACTCATGAGCACGTCTTGTACCAAACTCTAAAAGTTCATCATTATTTGCAGCGTGCTTCATACGTGCAGCTTTTGTAGCAATTAATGTTTGGTAATTTACAATATTTAAGAGGGCGGTTTCAATTATTTGTGCCTCGCCAAGTGGTGCATCGACACGTAATAAAGGCTCATTATTAAAAACAACTTCGCCTTCTTGCATACTACGAATTATTCCAGTGAACTTCATATTTTGTAAATAATGAAGGAAGTCTTCTTCAAATTGCAGCTCGGCTAAATAAGCGAGATCACTTTCGGTAAAGCTGAAATTTTCTATGTACTCTACAATTTTTTCAAGCCCAGCAAAAACAGCATAGCCGTTTTCAAACGGAAGCTTTCGAAAGTATAGATCAAAAACAGAACGGCGAGTATGAATACCATCTTTCCAATATGTATAAGCCATGTTGATTTGATATAAATCTGTATGTAAGGCGTAACTATCGTCTTTATAATGATTCATTGCGAAAACACCTCCGTAATTTGGTTATAGTATACCAATTTTTCCCCTTTCGTAGCAAAGAAGTAATAGGGGATTGAAGTCAAGGGAGAAAAAAATGAAATAATGCATATTTTTTAGAAAATTTACATTTATCAATTTATATTTCTTTAGATTTTATGTATTATTAGAGTAATGGGGGTAATGAGAATGGAGGAGGACAATGCAACAAACATTAGAAAAAATAGGCAAACAAGTCTTTTATAAACGGCTACAGCAAAAAATGACACAAGAAGAATTATGTCAGGGCATTTGTTCTGTCTCATACTTAAGTAAGATCGAAAATGGAAAGATTGAAGCATCAGAAGAAATTCTACAATTGCTCTGCACAAGACTAGAAATTGCTGTGACGGATTTGAGAGATGTAGAAGAAGATGTGAAGGTGAAGTTGGACGAGTGGTTGAATGCACTAGTTCATTTGGACAAGCAACAGGTGGAACGCATATATGAAGAGTTACAAGGTGAAATGAAACATGTTGTAGATTTTGAAATTATAAATTATTATAAACTGCTTTATACACGTTATTTAATTATGAAAAGGGATTTACCTGCTATTGAAGAAGAATTGGACAGATTGAAGAAAGTGTACAAGAAATACTCACCTTTTCAGAAGATGTTGTATACGTACAGTAAGGCATTATTATATTCTGTACAGTATAAATACACTCAGGCATTGGAATATTTGTTAAAGACAGAAGCGATGGCGAAAGAGTTAGGCTATTATGAAACAGGAATATATTATAATTTAGCATTGACATATAGTCAGATGGAAATAGACCATATGACACTATACTTTGCTAATGTGGCCTTAGAAGGTTTTAAAAGTGAATATAAATTTAGGAATATAATTAATTGTAAGTTTTTAATTGCGTTTAGTTATACTAGAAAAAAACAATATAATGAAGCTATGGAAATTTATAATCATATCATAAGGGAAGCAACTTCTTTTGCTGATAAAGATAATATTCTGTCTATTGCTTTAAATAATATTGGTTATCTATACTATTGCCAAAAAAATTATACCAAAGCAAAAGAATATTATATAGAATGCTTAAAATATAAAAAAGAAGAAGATATGAATTATATTGATGCTATGTATGAACTTTCGTTACAGTGTATTCAATTAGGAGAGCTTGAGGAAGCGGCTGAATGGATTGAAAAAGGTATCCTTGCTGCAAGGAAAGATGATCGATACAAAGGGATGCTATATTTATTATTAAGTTTAAGATATAAGCATTTTGAAGAAAGAGACGTCTATAAAAAATTTCTAGAAACAGAAGTAGTTCCTTTCTTTAAAACAGAGGAAAATATAAAAGATTTAAAGAAAGTATACTTAGAACTAGCTGAATACTTAGAAGAGTGCTCAGATTTTAAAGAAAGTAATCGCTATTATAAGTTAGCGATAAACTTATTAGAAGAATAAAGAGGAGGGATAGTATGAAAAAGTTACTTGCAGGAACGTTTGTAGTTATGGCGATTGCAGCAGTAGTACTGGATATTCAGTATGCTTGGAAGCCAGATACTCTGGGTCAAGAGGCTAAAACAGTTCAACAAATTAATTCGTAACCAAAAAACCCCTTTCCAAACGGAAAGGGGTTTCTCATTATTTGTTCCCTAAAATTCTACAAAACTTGAGAAAAAAGTTATTTGAATTTTTAGTATATTAATAGTGGAAACATAATGCTAATATGAAATTACTCTTTTTCAAAAATTTTTTATTAGGGGGAAGGTTATATGAAAAGGAAGAGTTTAGCATTAGTGTTAGCGACAGGAATGGCAGTTACAACGTTTGGAGGGACAGGCTCTGCGTTTGCGGATTCTAAAAATGTGCTCTCTACGAAGAAGTACAATGAGACAGTACAGTCACCTGAGTTTATTTCTGGTGATCTAACTGGAGCGACTGGCAAGAAAGCGGAATCAGTTGTGTTTGATTACTTAAACGCGGCAAAAGGTGATTATAAGTTAGGAGAAAAGAGTGCGCAAGATTCTTTCAAAGTGAAACAAGTGAAAAAAGACTCTGTCACTGATTCAACAGTAGTACGTATGCAACAAGTTTACGAGGGAGTACCTGTGTGGGGGTCTACTCAAGTAGCCCACGTAAGTAAAGATGGTTCTTTAAAAGTACTGTCTGGAACAGTTGCGCCTGATTTAGATAAGAAGGAAAAGTTGAAAAACAAAAATAAGATTGAAGGCGCAAAAGCAATTGAAATCGCGCAACAAGATTTAGGGGTAACACCTAAATATGAGGTGGATCCAAAAGCGGACTTATATGTATATCAAAACGGTGAAGAAACAACATATGCATATGTTGTGAATTTAAACTTCTTAGAGCCAAATCCAGGAAACTATTACTATTTCATTGAAGCGGAAAGCGGTAAAGTGTTAAATAAATATAATAAACTTGATCATGTAACGAATGATGATAAGTCACCAGTTAAACAAGATGCTCCGAAACAGGATGCGAAAGCGGTTGTAAAGCCTGTAACAGGAACGAATAAAGTGGGAACTGGTAAAGGTGTATTAGGAGATACGAAATCGCTTAATACAACGTTATCTGGATCATCTTACTACTTGCAAGATAATACGCGCGGAGCAACAATTTTCACATATGATGCGAAAAACCGCTCAACATTACCAGGAACATTATGGGCAGATGCAGATAATGTTTTCAATGCAGCGTATGATGCAGCGGCAGTAGATGCTCATTACTATGCAGGTAAAACATATGATTACTATAAAGCTACATTTAACAGAAACTCTATTAATGATGCGGGAGCGCCATTAAAATCAACAGTTCATTACGGAAGTAAGTATAATAATGCATTCTGGAACGGCTCACAAATGGTCTACGGAGATGGTGATGGTGTAACATTTACTTCGTTATCTGGTGGCATTGATGTAATTGGCCATGAATTAACACATGCTGTTACGGAAAACAGTTCAGATTTAATTTATCAAAATGAATCAGGAGCGTTAAATGAAGCAGTTTCTGATATTTTTGGCACGTTAGTAGAGTATTATGATAACCGTAACCCAGATTGGGAGATTGGTGAAGATATTTATACACCTGGTAAAGCGGGAGATGCACTTCGTTCTATGAGTGATCCTGCAAAGTATGGTGACCCAGACCATTATTCTAAGCGTTACACTGGTTCAAGTGATAACGGTGGAGTTCATACAAACAGTGGAATTATTAACAAACAAGCTTATTTATTAGCAAATGGCGGTACGCATTCTGGTGTAACTGTAAATGGTATCGGCAAAGATAAATTAGGTGCAATTTACTACCGTGCAAATACACAGTATTTCACGCAATCTACTACATTTAGCCAAGCGCGTGCTGGCTTAGTGCAAGCAGCAGCTGATTTATATGGTGCTAGCTCTGCAGAAGTAGCGGCAGTTAAGCAATCATTTAGTGCTGTTGGTGTAAACTAAGATATTTCTATTCATATGAGATAGGTATTAATAGAATATACTTCAAAAAATAAAGAAGGAGCATAGGCTCCTTCTTTATTTTTTTCTCCATTTTTTCCACAAATAAAACAATCCAACGCAACCCGCGATTGTTACAATCCACTTCGCTTCATTTGTTCCGTTAATGACATGATATGCAGAATATACTTCAATCAATAAGGCTGGTACTTTCCCTATTGTACTGGCAATACTGAAAGAGAGTAATGACATTTTGCCGAGAGCTGCAAATAAAGTAACGATACTGGACGGAATGAAAGGAATAAAACGAAAAGATAGGACGAGTAGAAATGCCTCTCTGCCTTCTACGTAAAGAAGACGTTCTACCTTTGGATACTTATTTACTTTATCGTGAGTGAACTTTTGAAGGCCTATGCGATAAATATAAAACGAGATAATAGCCCCTAATGCCTCACTTGAGATCGAAATGATTGTGCCATTTGTTACACCGAAGAGCTGTATATTAATGGCGGTCAAAAAAATACTAGGGATAAAACCTAAAAGACTGATGATGATGTTGATTAAGATACTAAGTGGAATTGCGATTGAATAATAGTCTGTTAAGAAGTTTTGAATTGTTTCAGCCATTTTATAAAATCCTTTATCTTTTTTTGCATTACACCATATTTCCATTGTATAGGCAAGTGCAAATTTACATAATGTAGAAAACAGTTGATGGAAAGGGGTTTATATACCTTATATAGGTATTGGGTATATAAAAATAGGGGTATATTTATTCTGTTTAAAAAACACTCCATAAACCCTATATTTAAAAGGGTTTATGGAGTGTTTTGATTGGTGTTTTTATCTGGGAAATAATCAGAAAAACATGGGGGTATATTTTAAGGAGGGCGAAAAACAGTGATTTGATGAAAGGGGTTTGGAAAATATAGTGAAATGAATGAGGGATTTTAAAACTGTATACATTTTTTCTTTGTGAAATTGACTTTTAGTGGAGTTACGATAATAATCATGGAAGAGGTGATACGATGAAACGACTAAGTAGTCTTTTCTTGAGTAGTTTATTGGCACTAATGCTGATTTTAAGTGGATGTGCAGGAAAAGAACAAAAAACAGAAAAACCAAAAGAGGATCATTCTACATCAGTAGAAAAAATTAGTGATAATATTTTAGATGAAATGGAAGGGCCACCTAAAAATGGTCATACGATTGAAAGGCATGTTGGAAAGACAGAAGAAGAGCTGAAAAAACGTTTGAGTACAGATAAAGTTTCAGCGGCAAGTACATACTATGATAAGGAAACAGCGACAAAGGCTGTGAAAGATAGTTTAAAACAACATGATAAAGAAATTCAGGATTGGTTAAAAAACTCTAAAGAGGCTCGCCTTGTATTGAATACAACTCATTCATTCCCAGTTGGAAAAACAGTAATAAAGAAAAATATGAATGTAAAAGACAAACTAGTAAAGACTGTTACTGTTTTAGCGAGAGATAAATCAGGAGATCTAGGATTTAAGATTATTACTTCTTATCCATCAGATAAATAAAGGGGGGAGTATATATGTATCCAACATTACAATACTTTTTAAAATCATACTGTACGTTAAGTATTCATGAGGATGAAATAGTAAGCGTGATGGAAGAGTTTATAGAGCAAGAAGATGAAGAAATTGTTTTGAAATTACGCGATGAATTAGTAAATATGAAGAAAAAGAACGCGTGGGAAGAAGCGTGCGTATTAGCTGCGAAGCAAGGGAATCGTATGTGGTCTTTAGAAGAAACGAAAGACCATCTCGAAACTTTTTTACTATTATTGCAAAAGAAAAAGGCGTGAGTAGATCACGCCTTTTTGCATACGCTTTTTGAAATTTGTCCGTTTGATATTATCTCATTGTTTTGGGGCACTTTTATATACGCTTTTTGAAATTTGTCCATTTGATATTACTTCACCGTTTTGTGTTACTTTTTTATACGTAACCGCTGTTATTTTATCACCAGTATTACTAATTACTTGAGAAGAAACTTCAACATTTTTACCAGTATTTGTACCGAAAATGCGAGTAGTAATACTACCTCCATTTGAAAATGCTTGAATGTAAATATGCTTACCTGTATTGTTTTTAAATTTTAAATCCGGACCATAATCTGCCACTGCTGCATCTTGCCCAAGTGGTAAATAATTTACGGGCATAGAATGATTGCTTCGAGAAACAATTCCTAAATCTGCCCTTAAAGCTGCGCTATATAAAGTACTACTTACTTGGCAAACACCTCCGCCTGCACTTTGTATAACTTTACCTTGTGAATATACTGCTGCGGATTTATAGCCATTTGCAGCATCAGTTACGCCAACACGACCATTAAAACTAAACGTTTCATCAGGTGCTACAATAACTCCACTTAAAGTATTAGCTGATTTATTTACGTTATAGGACTGATTTCCATTACGGCCAGCCATTGGGGTAGAGTATTCAGCAATCACTTCTTTAATCCCCATTTGTTGTATATCTTCTGTAGAACGTTCAGGTTTTATTGGTGTAACTGGTAATACCACATCGGATGTGCCAGAAGTAATAGCCTGATTCGTTAAAGCGGTTAATTGTCCTTTATCAATTTTTTCCCCATTTTGACTTTGGCTAATATTCACTGTAGAGCCTTCAACACTTAATTCGGCGTTGACAGGATTTTTTAATGTTTCATTATATTTATCCTTTATAAAGGTTTCATAAGTTGTTGTATTTAATTTTGGTGTTAATTTATAGTCACGTTTTACTTCACCGTTTTCAGCTTGCTTACGCATGTTGTAACGATTCATTACGTTCCCTTCTTGCTCTTTAAAGATATTGTCGACAATATCCTTCTCTTTATAATCTACTCCTAAATCTTTCCATGTGTAATTTTGTTTATCATTTTGGAATACGTAGTTAAGAGATTTTTGATTTAATTCATTCACCTTTTGATTAACAAGGGCTTGAATATCTGCTTTATTTTTTCCATCAAGAGAAATACCTTCAAATGTAGTGTTTGGTAGTGCAGTTGTATTTAGTTGATTATTTAATTTGGATACATATTGATATCCACCAATACCACCAACACAAAGTAATATGCCACCAGCAATAGCGGAACCAATCAGTATTTTGCTTAGCTTCATTTATTTCCCCCCAGAAAAATTTGTATAAATATATGTATTACATTTTTTGTATAAAAATGATGAAAATAACATTATGTACGTACTAGTATACTATTATTTTCACTACGCGTGTAATGTTTTTATAAAAAATGTTACACCGTTGTAATAATTGTCTCTTTTTGTCACAATATGCATGAGAAATATGTTGAAAATTATAATAAAAAGGC
>NZ_JBALMG010000028.1:15016-26206 GCF_036963225.1 Bacillus sp. JJ783
GCCTTTTTATTATAATTTTTTATGCTCATTTTTATTCGTAACACCGAGATGTTCTTGAAGTGTTGTCGATATATCATTAACACTCTTTTCGTTTGGAACGTAATAATAAATACCACCTATATATTTATCAGTACCTTCCACTTGCAATTTATCCATTTTTAAATCTGAACCCATTGAATTTTTTGCAATCGTCATCATATCATCGAAAGTTAAATTTGTTTTTAAGTCTTTGTCGACAGCATCTAATAGGCCACCGATTTTATTAATGGAATTAAGGGACAGTGCTTTTTCAGCAATAGCTTCTAAAACAAGTTGTTGTCGTTGACCACGCATATAATCACTGTCGATATGACGAGTTCTCGCTAGTGCAAGTGCTTCTTCTCCATTTAAATGTTGACGCCCTTTTTTTAGGTGAATCGCATCTGCCTCGTCGCTACTATTTTGTTCTGTGAACTCAACTGGAACGTCGACAGTTATACCACCTAGAGAATCAACGATCTTGATAAAGGATTTGAAATTAAATTTTACATAGTAATCAACTGGGACATCTAAAAAGTTTTCTACTGTATCAATTGTGCTGTCTACACCACCAAATACGTGCGCATGTGTAATTTTATCATATTTATCACGTGATTTAATGTAGACGCGTGAATCACGTGGAATGCTGACCAGTTTAACAGATTTATCATTTTTATTAATTGTTGCAAGTAATAATGCATCTGTACGAGTCGCTTTTCCGTAACCTTTTTCCCTGATATCACTTTCATCAACACCCATAATCAGGACAGAAATATTGTCAGTCATAGGTTTAACTGCTTTTTCACGCTTGCTGGATTTATCTCCTCGGCCTAGTTCAGAATAAGCATTACTTAAAACAGATTTTGCTTTACTGTATATATGGAAGGAGTAACCTCCTGCCCCAAGTGCTACAATCAATAATGGAATAAGAAGGAACCAAAGTAGACGTTTTTTCTTAAAGCGTCCTTTTTTGGCTCGAGTTTCGTTGTTAATGTCGGATTTCATCATTTTTTCTCCTTTAAAACAATCAAAGTGTATACATCTAGAAGCGTATTAAAATACATAAAAAATATTGTACGCTAAATAAAAGGTATTGTACATGTATAAAAAATAGATGTCTTGATTATTTATCCCGCATTAACGGGCAGTAAAACTCCCACCTCAAAGTCCAGCGAATGCAAGGAAGTTAGGTGGGAGATAACTGCCCGTTAATGCCCGATTGGTGAAGGCTAATAATCAGAGGGGGATAGCCCCCTCTGATTAAAGTTTCACTTTATAAGACATCTATTCGTTATTGTATACAAAAGACAGGGATAAGAAAATGATAAAATTTTACCTAATTAAAGCATAATACTTACAATAATCGCAGATAAAATACTAACAAGAGTAGCTCCGTATAGTAATTTTAGGCCGAAGCGGGCAACAACATTTCCTTGTTCTTCGTTTAACCCTTTTACCGCGCCGGAAATAATTCCAATGGAAGAAAAGTTGGCAAAAGAAACGAGGAAGACAGAAATAATACCAACTGTACGGATAGAGAGTGTGCTAGAAATTTTACTAAGATCCATCATTGCTACAAATTCATTTGTTACAAGCTTTGTTGCCATAATGCTACCAGCTGTGACAATCTCAGAACTTGGTACGCCGATAAGAAATGCAATAGGGGCGAATACATAGCCTATTAGTTGTTGGAAAGTAATGCCGAATATAATGAGGAATAGGTCATTAATACAACTCATTAATGCGACGAATCCAATGAGCATAGCGCCGACGACAATGGCTACGCGAAAACCATCAAGAATGTATTCTCCAAGCATTTCAAAGAAACTTTGTTTATCCCCTTTGATTTCCAAAATGTCTTCATCATCGTTAACGTCGTAAGGATTAATAATGAGTACGATAATAAAACCACTAAATAAATTGAGAACGAGTGCGGTTACTACATATTTTGGTTCGATCATTGTCATATAGGCACCGACAATAGACATAGATACTGTTGACATAGCAGAGGCGCAAAGTGTATATAGTCGATGTTTTGGAATTTGGGCTAATTGTTTTTTTACCGTAATAAAAACTTCTGATTGGCCGACAATAGCGGAAGCGATGGCGTTGTAAGATTCTAATTTCCCAAGACCGTTTATTTTACTAAGAAAGAAACCAATCCAACGAATGAAGAATGGTAGTATTTTGAAATGTTGTAATATACCAATTAAGACGGAGATAAAGACAATCGGTAATAATACGTTAAGGAAAAATGGCATTTCCCCTTTATTTGCAAGGCCGCCAAATACAAAGTTTATACCACTGGCAGCATATTCAAGTAGCCTCGTAAACAGGTTGGAAATTATCGTAATAAGTATGAGGCCAACTTCTGTATTTAATAATAAATAGGTTAAAATTACCTGTATAATAAGCATGATGAAAATTGGTTTGAATTTAATGTGTTTTTTATTGTTGCTAGCAATGTAGGCAAGGAAAAAAACAACAATAAGTCCAACGAAAAAAGTGATAAATTTCATAATAAGCCCCCTAAAAGAGATATTCTGATATATGTTTTTCATTTAAAGTGAGAATATGCATGTTTGGTAAAGAGAGGAATAGAGGAATCATGAATATATGTAGAATACATCACGTTGCAATTATTTGTTCAAATTATGAAGTGTCAAAGGATTTTTATACACGAATATTAGGTTTCAAAGTGAAGAATGAAGTATATAGAAAGGAACGAAATTCGTATAAGTTAGATTTATGTGTAGGAGGAGAGTATCAAATTGAATTATTTTCATTTCCAAGTCCGCCTGACCGCGCAAGCTTTCCAGAGGCTGCTGGACTTAGACATTTAGCTTTTGCGGTTACTGATATAGAAGATGCTGTTAAACATTTAAACCGATGCGATGTTGAGACGGAATTGATACGTGTTGATGAGATAACGAGAAAAAAATTCGTCTTTTTCCAAGATCCTGACGGTTTGCCATTAGAATTGTATGAAGGCTGAAAATTGGTGAATTTTATATAGGGTTGCTTTCAAGTAAATGAAGAAACTAAAGTGAAACTTCTTTATTTAAAGGAGGTGTAACTTTAGCTAAGAAAAGCTAAAGGACATATGTGGATATTTTAAAATTATTGATGGTAGCTGTTCTTATTGCGCTGACAGGTTTCTTTGTAGCTGTAGAGTTTGCAATTATAAAGGTGCGTAGCAGTCGTATCGATCAACTCGTTAGTGAAAAAAGACGAGGCGCATTGGCAGCTAAAAAAGTAACTTCAAATTTAGATGAGTATTTATCGGCATGTCAGTTAGGAATTACGATTACTGCTTTAGGGCTCGGGTGGTTAGGAGAACCGACGATTAAACATTTACTCGAACCGCTATTTTTAAAATTGGATTTATCTGCTGCAATTGCAAGTACAGTTTCATTTATTATTGCATTTGCAGTTATTACGTTTTTACATGTTGTAATTGGTGAACTTGCTCCAAAGACTTTTGCAATCCAAAAAGCAGAGCAAGTTAGCTTATTATTATCAAAGCCCATTATTTATTTTTACCGAGTTATGTATCCATTTATTTGGGCTTTAAATGGCTCTGCGCGATTTGTGACAGGCTTATTTGGTTTACATCCTGCTTCTGAACATGAAGTTGCGCATTCTGAGGAGGAACTAAGATTAATCTTGTCTGAGAGTTATGAGAGTGGCGAGATTAATCAAACTGAATTTAAATATGTAAATAACATCTTTGAATTTGATAACAGGGTAGCAAAGGAAATCATGGTACCTCGTACTGAAGTTGTTGGTTTATATGAAGATGAGCCGTTTGAGACACATATTAAAGTAATCGCACAAGAAAAATATACGAGATATCCAGTATTTGGTGAAGATAAAGATGAAATTATTGGGATGGTTAATGTAAAGGACTTATTTATTCGTTATATGGATGGTAATCGAGATGAAGAGTGTTCGATTACACCATATACACGTCCAGTTATTGAAGTGTTAGAAAATATCCCAATCCATGATTTACTATTGCAAATGCAAAGAAGGCGCATTCCATTAGCTGTATTATATGATGAATATGGTGGCACAGCAGGGATTGTTACATTGGAAGATATTTTAGAAGAAATTGTTGGAGAAATCCGAGATGAATACGATGAAGATGAGCATCCACCTATAGAACATATAAGTGAAGTGTGTAAAATCACAGAGGGGAAAGTGCTTATTAGCGAAGTAAACGATTTATTTGGCATACAATTGGTGGCTGATGATGTTGATACAATTGGTGGTTGGATTATGGTACAAAAGCAAATCGTTGCTGAGGGGGATATTATTGAGAAACACGGCTTTTCTTTTAAAGTTCTTGAAAAGGATATGCATCAAATTAAGCGAGTTGAAATAAAGAAAGTAGAAGAATGAATGGATTTTCTATTATATAAACTTTAATAAAAAGTATATATAGAAAAATAAATGTTTGCGCTTTCAAAAAAGGTGCTATATAGTGAAGGTGGATACTGAAGAATTCTTTTAATGATACTCGTATTTTATAGGGCGAATTCTTTAGATAAGGATTTAGAATGAAAAGTATAGGTGATGAAAAATGATAGCAACGAAGGATATACGTATAGAAAAAGATTTTTTAGGTGAAAAGGAAGTACCGAGTGTAGCTTATTATGGTGTACAAACATTACGTGCCGTAGAAAACTTTCCTATTACAGGATACCGCATTCATCCGTCACTCATTACGGCAATGGCAATTGTAAAGAAAGCGGCAGCGCTTGCGAATATAGATACAGGTTACTTAGCTAAAGATATCGGGCAAGAAATTGCAGAAGCGGCACAAGAGATTATGGATGGAAAGTTCCATGATCAATTCATTGTAGACCCAATTCAGGGCGGAGCAGGTACTTCAATTAATATGAATACTAATGAAGTAATTGCTAATAGAGCGTTAGAACGTATGGGATACGAAAAAGGTGAATATGCGAAAATTAGCCCAAATACTCATGTGAACATGGCCCAATCAACAAATGATGCGTTCCCAACTGGGATTCATATTGCAACTCTTATGATGCTAGAAGAACTTCTTGTTACAATGGAAGAACTTCACTCTGCTTTTCATGATAAAGCAAAAGAGTTTGATCACGTCATTAAAATGGGGCGTACACATTTGCAAGATGCAGTTCCAATTCGCCTTGGGCAAGAATTCGAAGCATATAGCAGAGTGCTAGAGCGTGATATAAAAAGAATTAAACAGTCTCGTCAACATTTATACGAAGTTAATATGGGTGCGACAGCTGTCGGTACGGGATTAAATGCAAACCCTACTTATATAGAACAAGTTGTGAAGCATTTACGAAATTTTAGTGGTTTCCCTCTTGTTGGTGCAGAGCACTTAGTTGATGCGACGCAAAACACAGATGCGTATACAGAAGTATCTGCATCACTAAAAGTATGTATGATGAATATGTCTAAAATTGCAAATGACCTTCGTATTATGGCGTCTGGTCCACGTGTTGGATTGGCGGAAATCCAATTACCAGCTCGTCAACCAGGTTCATCTATTATGCCGGGTAAAGTAAATCCAGTTATGGCAGAAGTAATTAACCAAGTTGCTTTCCAAGTAATTGGAAATGACCATACCATTTGCTTAGCGTCAGAAGCTGGACAATTAGAGTTAAATGTAATGGAGCCGGTATTAGTATTTAATTTAATTCAATCCATCAGTATTATGAACAATGGATTCCGTGTATTCCGTGAATATTGTATTAAAGGAATTACAGCGAATGAAGAGTTGCTTAAGCAATATGTTGAAAAAAGTGTTGGAGTTATTACAGCAGTGAACCCTCATATTGGTTATGAAGCAGCTTCTCGCATTGCACGTGAAGCAATTGCGACAGGAAAATCTGTTAGGGAGCTATGTTTAGAACATGGTGTACTTACAGCAGAAGAGCTTGATATTATTTTGGATCCATACGAAATGACGCATCCTGAAATTGCTGGTGCATCTTTATTAAAAAATAAAAAAGTATAAAGTAAAACACCGATCCCCCTTATATAGGGATCGGTGTTTTATTTTAAAAGATATTAAATACAGAGTTAAGTTGAAGTAAGCTAATAATAGCTAAGAAGATTAAACTATATTTCATCACTGTTTTAAATAAGGCAGATTCTTGACCAACTAGTCCAACTGCTGCACAAGCAACTGCTACAGATTGTGGTGAAACCATTTTTGCGATTGTACCACCAACTACGTTTAATGAAACGAGAGTAGATGGAACGAGGTTTAACTGATCGGCAGTTACTGCTTGAAGTGGTGCGAATAATGAACCACTTGATACGACTGAACCTGTAATGAATACGCCAATCCATCCTAAAATTGGAGAAAGAACTGGGAATGCATTTCCTGTAGAAGAGAATGCAAGTCCAAGTGTAGATGACATACCAGAGTAGTTCTCTACGTAAGCTAAAGCGATAACGCTACAAATTGTATATACTGGAACTTTTAATTCTTTTATTGTTTCGATCATTAATTCTTTAATCATTTTGCCGTTTACGCGGTAGACGATAAGTGAAACGATAATTGCTAATACAATCGCAGTAGTTGTAGAAGAGAATACATCTAGTTTGAAAATAGCTGCGAAAGGTGTATCAGCCTTTGTAATTGGTGCAGTTTTCATAACCGCATTATGAAGACCAGGGAACTGAATGTTAAATACTAAGTTTGCCAATGGACCATCCGGAGCAAATAAAGCTTTAATCGGTTTTAAATTAAAGATTGTTACGAATGCAGTTAAGAATACGAATGGAGACCAAGCATATAAAATTTGATTGAATGTATGAGATTCTTTTTCTTCTTGTTTTTCTTCTTTAGCAGAAGATTTTGGCTGCCAAACACGTAAGAATAATGCAAGAGAGACCATACTTACAACGGCTGCGAAAATATTAGTAAGTTCTGCACCTAAGAAATAAGTTACAAGGAATTGAGTAATTGCGAAAGAAACACCACTTACAAGAATACCTTGCCAAGTTTCTTTAATACCTTTAATTCCATCTACCATTGAAACAAGTAAGAAAGGTAAAACAATGCTAATGAATGGTAAAATGTAAACAGTTTGACGACCGACAGTTAATGCATCAAGCTGAGTTAATTGTGCAGGTACTGTAACTGGAATACCCATAGCACCCATAGCACCACCAGCGATATTAGCTACTAAGCAAATACCGGCTGCCTTTAATGGATTAAAGCCCATACCTACAAGTAATGCTGCTGTAATAGCAACTGGAACACCGAAACCAGCCGCGCCTTCTAAGAAAGCACCGAAAGAATAAGCAATTAATAATACTTGTAAACGTTGATCATTTGTAATGCTTGAAATACTATCACGAATGACATTGAATTGTTCTGTTTTAACAGTTAATTTGTAAAGGAAAATAGCTGCGATAACAATAGTACAAATTGGATAAAATCCAGATAAAACACCAAATCCCGCAGATGCTACGGCCATAGTTGCTGGCATTTTATAAACAAATATTGCAAGAATAATGGCTACAATTACACTATAGAGACCAGCGATATAACCTTTCATTTTGAATCCCACTAAACAAATAATGAAGCAGAAAATTGGAAGTGCTGCGATTAGTGCAGATAACCAAATGTTGTTTAATGGGTCATAAATTTGTGTCCAAGTACTCATAATAATGACAACTCCTATCTATTATATGTGAAGAAATTCACATTATTTGTGAAATAATTCACAATCAACTTACATGCTTAGTATATTCTCCTTCAACACTATTGTCAACGTAAAAAAGTATAATTATTCCATAATAGTGTTAAAAGAAAAGCTTTGTTCATAAAGTAGACAAAAAGCGTAATCAAATTGATTTGATTACGCTTCTATAAATTATTTACATATTCTTTCATTTTTTCATATGTCATTGGTCCTACATGCTTATATTGAATGACACCGTTTGTATCGATGACAAAAGATGTTGGAATGCTGATGATTTGATATGCGGCACTTGCCTGTCCTTTCTGATCTAATAGGACGGGGAAGGTATATTTGTTTTCTTCAAGAAATTTTTTTACATTGTTCGGGTCTTTTTCAGTAGCTGTCGCATTTACAGCGACAATTTCAATCCCCATATCTTTAGTATCATGATAAAACTTTTCCATATCAGGCATTTCTATTTTGCATGGACCACACCAGCTTGCCCAAAAATTCAATATTACTTTTTTTCCTTTATAGTCTGTAAGGCGGACTTCTTGACCAGTGGTTGTTTCCAGAAGGAAATTGAGGGCAACATTGCCAACTTCAGTTCCAATTGGGGTGTTTGATTTTGAAACTATATCTTCTTTGTTGTCTAATAGGAAGTGATCGATAATAGTCCAGCCAACCGCAATGCTAATTAACGCAATAATAAACCATTTTTTAATATTACATCATCCTCCTTACTTAAATTTCCTTTTTATCGTAACAAAGTGGTTAAATATGGTCAAATTACTTTACGATAGGTTATCAATTATAGACGATATTTTACAATATCATTACTGTACATTTCAGTAAGGTGAAAATATAACAAAAAGGCTGATAAATCAACATTTGTAAGCAAAGTATTACTATCCCTTTGTTTTGCTTTTTCTTTATATCATATAGTATAATATTCAAAATCAGCAGGGATTTTTTCCTGAACTGTGTGCTGATAAAAGGAGGAAAAATTTTTCAGCATTATAGGTTGATAAAGTTATGTCGTAACAGGAAATATAAGAACAGATATATAAATAAATAATAAAGAAATAATAAAGAAAATAAAAAACGAAAATGAGGGGAATTTTATGAACCAAAACCAATTTGACTGTCGTATTTCAGAAGAAGACGTACAGATGTTAAGAGCATTAGCTCATCCATTGCGTCTACGTTTAGTAATGGAACTAATGCAGCGTGGAACATGTAATGTAACACAATTACAAGAGGTATTAGAAATACCACAATCAACTGTTTCACAGCATTTAACGAAATTAAAGCAAAATAAAGTAGTACGCTTTGAGAGACGCGGGTTAGAAGTGTATTATCAAATTCATAACGATAAAGTAAGTGAAGTAGTAAAAACATTATTTTCTTGATTTTTGAATATTATGGAAAGAAGACGTGTGAAATATACGTCTTTTTTTATTTGGAAAGGATGTAATAATAGGAAGATTTGAGAGCGTATATATTAGCGCGTGAGAAACAAACAAACTATCGGTTGAAGTGCTAAATTGACGGAATATATTCTGAAGGGATATGAAAAGATAGAAAGGAGTGTTGTAAGCCAAAGGAGGAATAATATAATGGATGTAAAACGTGTGAAACAGATATTATCTTCTTCAAGTAGAATTGATGTTACATATGAGGGAGTCCCCGTATGGATTGAGAGCTGTGATGAGCAGAAGGGAAGTGCTCAAGTGTATGACGTATCCAATCCAGGAGAGAGCGTTCACGTGGATGTGACGGCTTTAGAAGAGATGTAATAGAAAAGACGCTTCTAATTGTAGAAGCGTCTTTTCTATTTGCTATTCCATCATATGTGCAATTTTCTTAGAGAACATAAGAAGTACTAATCCTAGCACGATTACGATAACACCGATGCTTGCGAATACTTCTAAATATCCTAAAGATTGAGTGAAAGCAGCTAATTGTCCTGCTAATAAGTTTGCACAGCCAGTACCAGCTAACCATACACCCATTAATAAAGATGCTAATTTAAGAGGAGCGATGGCACTTACCATAGATAATCCGATTGGTGATAAGAATAATTCACCAATTGTATGGAACATGTAAGTGAACACAATGAACAGTAAGTTTGCTTTCATTGTAATGTTACCTTCATCGCTACCAGTTTTTAAAACAGCTAAAGTTAGAATTAAATATCCAACTCCTAGTAAAATCATACCTAATGCCATTTTTGTTGGGATTTTTAAATCACCATTTTTTGTTTTTGAAAGTTTAATCCATAATGCAGAAACAGGTAATGCCAATAAGATAATGAACAATGGGTTTACAGATTGGAACCAAGGTGTTGGAATTGTAAATCCACCAATTGTACGATCTACGAATTTATCTGTATAAAGTGTTAAAGAACTACCAGCTTGTTCAAATCCTGCCCAGAAGAATACAACGAAACAAGTTAAAATTAAAATTGCAGCTGTACGTTTTTTCTCTTGTGCTGTTAAAGGTTTTTTCTCAATTACTTTTGCATTGTTTTCTTTAGATTGTTTTCCGACAACAGTTGTTCCAATAGATCCTAAGTAACGAGGTGCTAATGAATTAAATGCAATCTGACCAATAATCATACCGATACAAGCTGTTAAGAATCCGTATTTATAATCTGTAAAATAGCCGCAAATGAATGGAGCGATAAAAGCTCCTAAGTTAATTCCCATGTAGAAGATAGTGAAGGCACTATCACGACGAGAATCGTTTTCGCTATATAATTGACCTAATAAAGTCGAAATATTTGGTTTGAAGAATCCATTACCAATAACTAATAATCCTAAGCCTAAGAAAAGGCCAGTTTTAGTGTTCATTGAAAATAGTACAAAGTTACCAAGTGCCATAATGATACCGCCGATGGTAATGGCGTGTCGCTTCGTAATGAAATGGTCAGTTAGCCAACCACCAATAATCGGTGTGAAGTATACTAACATTGTGAAAATACCGTAAATCTGTACAGCAACTGCTTTATCAAAGCCTAAACCGCCACTTACTAAGCTCGTTGTTAAATAAAGAACTAATAAGCCACGCATTCCGTAATAACTAAATCTTTCCCATGCCTCTGTAAAGAACAACAAATATAATCCTGGTGGATGTTTTTTGGGTGATTGTTGCTCTCCAGCTTTTTCTAATTTTAAAGCTGCATCCATGTTTGTTTCCCCCTAATCCTATATAACGGATATTTATGTAATTATTTTAATTCACAAAATATTTAGAAGTCAATAGAATTATATGGAAATAGAAAAAAATTTCTAAAAAAATTCTATTTTTCTTCAACCGTTACTGTATTTTGCCCTGAAAACGAGATGATAAGCGTTTTCAAATGTAATAATTGAATTCTAAAAGAAAATAAAATAGTGATTAATCAGAAAATTTAGATTAAAAAATCTATTCTGATATAGAGAAAATATATTTTATTTACTTTTATAAT
>NZ_JBALMG010000029.1:0-1526 GCF_036963225.1 Bacillus sp. JJ783
TTTTTTATTTCTTTTGTCGTTTTCTGCGTTGTTGCTATCGGCGACTTGTTCTATATTACACCTCTATAGGCTAATCGTCAACACCTTTTATTCAATTAATAATAAAAATAATTCCCAAAGATATTTTCTATATTAATTTCAGTTATCCTATTTCTCTATTTCAATGAAAATAATAAAAAAGGACGTCCCATTACATACAAGACGTCCTTTTAATTACACATTATATACATGCACTCTTTAAACTATCGTCCTACTCATTCCTTGAGGCGGAACTTTTCTGTCGGGAAATGATAAATAGATCAATTATTTTACTTTTATCCGCCCATACCACTCCAAATAAAACTAAGCTGCCGCCCATTACTATTCTCCACGTTAAAGATTCATTTAATAGAACAATTGAAGCAACAATACTTATTAGCGGCAATGCATTTAAATATAATCCACTTACTGATGCTGAAACTCTCTCTAGTGCTTTATTCCAAAACCAATATGCTAAAATTGTCGCTCCAATAACAAGATACATTACACTAAGTCCAGTCTTCCAGGTTTCAATCTTTGGAAAACCGTAATAAAAAGTTTCTACCATTGCAAATGGTAATAAAATAACCGATCCAATAATTAAAGTTAATGTTGTAAAAACCTTGTTTGATAGATACTGTTCCTGTTTCGGCTGTTTTAACAATACTGTATAGAAAGCAAATAAGAAGGTGCTTAATAAAATAAGGATATCTCCTATTAAAGATACCTCTTGATCAGCATTGTTAGATGAAATTGTAATAAGAAGTACCCCTATAGCCCCCAATATAATACCGATCCAATAATTCGGATGAATTTTCTCTTTCAAAAAGAACGCTGAAAAAAGAATTGTAACTAATGGCAATGCAGCATCAATGATACTAACATGTAATCCACTTGTTAAAGAAATCCCGTAGGATGTGAACATAAAATATCCAGCTACACCAGTAAAAGATAGCAAACTCATTCTTTTCCATGGAATATGTTTATGTACGATCGCTTTTTGAAGTTGGCCATATGAAAAAAGCATACAAATTCCACCCGCCAAGAAAAGACGAATAAATAACAAAGTAAATGGTTGAATAGATTCTAATGCCCATTTCGTTGGTGCAATTGCCGTCCCCCATAATATAACAGCCACTAATAACATGCATATTTCTTTCATAATCCCCCACACCCATCAAAAAATATATGTTAACTACCTTAATTATAGATTTTTTCTTAAGTAAAATCCTTTAAAACCACAAAAAGGTTATGTGAAAAATAGTCATCCAGCTCTTTTTCGCATAACCTTTTCATATTAGATCAAAAACATTATTGTTCACTCTACAACTAAATTAACATAAAAAGGTAATTCTTACCTTCAATTAATATTTAAACGTATTACTTTATAACCTTCTTATCACTTTAATATCCAAATTTCATTTTATACCGTTTCTATTTCATTATTTTTTCGTCTTTAACGTTATTAAACTTATGGATTTTAACATTTGGTAAATAAAAATAAACAC
>NZ_JBALMG010000030.1:0-8397 GCF_036963225.1 Bacillus sp. JJ783
GGTACTTTCAAAACTATGATTTAGTTGTAAGCTATCGTAAAGGAACGGAAGAAATTTAATTTAATTATGTAAAATAATAATTTTATTAAAAGTAAATAAATTTTATATAAGAATTATATTTATGGGAATATAAAATAAATATTATAAAAAACGAGCTGTGCATGAATGCAGCTCGTTTTTTTATATTTGTTAAAGAAAAAGAGGTTAAAGGTGTATTTAGTGGGATTATATGGGTAATTGTTATATTTCGTTTTAAAAAATTATAAAAGGATGTCTGTCCTTTCTTTATAAAAGATGAAAGTTATTTTTGAAAAATTGTATTATTACATCGGTAAAAGTATAGGAAACTCATCATTATAAAATAAATTGAAATCTTCTAAAAACTCTGATACATTGAAATAGAAATGTAGTTTCACAGTATTGTAAAGGCTTACAGTTATGTGCACGAAGATCTATTAGGATTGGAGGAAATAATGATGAAAGCTGAAGAAAAATTTTCCCCGGGATTAGATGGTGTTGTAGCAGCGGAGACGAAAATTTCGTTTCTTGACACAGTAAAAGGTGAAATTGTAATTCAAGGGTATGATTTAATCGAACTCTCAAAAACAAAAGAGTATTTAGACATTGTGCATCTTTTATTAGAAGAACAGCTACCGAATGAGGATGAAAAAGCAACAATTGAAAAGAAATTAAAAGAAGAATATGCAGTGCCAGAAGGTGTATTTAATGTGCTAAAGGCATTGCCTAAAGAAACGCATCCTATGGATGGGTTACGTACAGGTGTGTCTGCATTAGCTGGTTACGATAGTGATATCGAAAATCGCTCGTTAGAAGTGAATAAAAGTCGAGGATACAAGCTTTTAAGTAAAGTGCCAAATATCGTAGCGAATAGCTATCATATTTTAAATAACGAGGAGCCAATTCAGCCCCTTCAGGAATTGTCATATAGTGCGAATTTCTTCTATATGTTAACTGGTAAAAAACCAACTGAACTTGAGGAAAAGATCTTTGATCGTTCCCTTGTTTTATATAGTGAACATGAAATGCCAAACTCTACATTTACAGCTCGCGTAATTGCATCAACACAATCGGATTTATACGGCGCTCTAACAGGTGCAGTTGCATCTTTAAAAGGAAGTTTGCATGGTGGTGCAAATGAAGCGGTTATGTACATGCTTTTAGAAGCTGGCAATGTTGAGAAATTTGAAGAACTATTACAGAAGAAACTTTATAACAAAGAAAAAATCATGGGCTTTGGACATCGCGTATATATGAAGAAGATAGATCCAAGAGCACTTATGATGAAGGAAGCTTTAAAACAGCTTTGTGATGTAAAAGGCGATTATACACTATATGAAATGTGTGAAGCTGGAGAGAAGATTATGGAGAAGGAAAAAGGCATTTATCCGAATCTTGATTACTATGCTGCTCCAGTATATTGGATGCTTGGTATTCCAATTCAACTTTACACACCAATCTTCTTTAGTTCTAGAACAGTAGGGTTATGTGCACACGTAATTGAGCAACATGCGAACAATCGTTTGTTCCGTCCACGTGTAAATTATATTGGCGAGCGACATGCATTTAGTAAATAAAAACAACTGGGGAGTTGTTAGCGCCGCCCGCCAGATGGGTGTTTGACCGACACCCATCATTAATAATAACGAATTTTCGACAGAAAGGGAAGAATAGTATGATTAAAACAAATGAAATTAAACAAAAAGATGCATTATTAGAAGAAATTACGGATTATGTATTAAATAAAGAGGTTACAAGTGCAGAAGCATTCAGCACTGCTCGCTACGTATTACTTGATACACTTGGATGCGGAATTTTAGCGCTACAATATCCAGAGTGCACAAAATTATTAGGACCAGTTGTACCAGGAACAATCGTGCCAAATGGTACACGCGTACCAGGTACGTCATATGTACTTGATCCAGTAAAAGGCGCATTTAATATCGGATGTATGATCCGTTGGTTAGACTATAACGATACTTGGCTTGCCGCAGAATGGGGACATCCATCTGATAACTTAGGCGGAATTTTAGCAGTAGCAGATTATATTAGCCGTGTTCGTATTTCAGAAGGAAAAGAACCATTAAAAGTACGTGAAGTACTAGAAATGATGATTAAAGCACATGAAATTCAAGGTGTACTTGCTTTAGAAAACAGCTTAAACCGTGTTGGTCTTGACCATGTATTATACGTAAAAGTAGCAACAACTGCGGTAGTTGCGAAAATGCTTGGCGGAACGCGTGAAGAAATCTTTAATGCATTATCACATGCGTGGATTGATAATTCTAGTCTTCGTACATATCGTCATGCTCCAAATACTGGTTCACGTAAATCATGGGCAGCAGGAGATGCGACGAGCCGCGGTGTTCATCTTGCAATGACTGCTCTAAAAGGTGAAATGGGTTACCCAACAGCATTATCTGCGCCAGGATGGGGATTCCAAGATGTATTATTTAATAAGCAGGAATTAAAATTAGCAAGACCACTAGAATCTTATGTAATGGAAAATGTATTATTCAAAGTGTCATTCCCAGCAGAGTTCCATGCACAAACAGCTGCAGAATGTGCTGTGAAATTATATCCTGAAATTAAAGAAAGATTAGAAGAAATTGATCGTATTACAATTACAACTCATGAATCAGCAATTCGTATTATCGATAAAGAGGGACCATTAAATAACCCAGCTGATCGCGATCATTGCTTACAATACATTACGGCAATTGGTTTATTAAAAGGAGATATCGTTGCGGATGATTATGAGGATGTAGCAGCGAATGATCCACGTGTAGATGAATTACGTAATAAGATGGTTGTTGTTGAAAACAAACAGTACAGTTTAGATTACCTTGATCCGAACAAGCGCTCAATCGCCAACGCTGTTCAAGTTCATTTTAAAGATGGTACTGTAACAGAAAATGTGGAATGTGAATACCCACTTGGCCACCGTTTCCGTAGAGACGAAGCGATTCCAAAAGTTGTTCAAAAATTCACTGCAAATATGGCAGGTCATTATTCTAGTAAGCAACAAGAAAAAATTCATGAAGTTTGTCTAAATGAAGAAAAACTAGAAAATATGAATGTAAACGAATTTGTAGATCTATTCTTAATTTAATAATAGGGGGAATTTAGAATGGCTTGGGTTGTGAATAAACAGTCAACACAAGAGGAGCTTGCGAATCGCTTCCGAGCTTTAGTAGAAGCAAATGAAATTTTACAAATTCCAGGTGCTCATGATGCAATGGCGGCTCTTGTTGCGAAAAATACAGGTTTTTCAGCTCTTTATTTATCGGGAGCTGCTTATACTGCAAGTAAAGGGCTACCAGATTTAGGAATCGTGACGTCTACTGAAGTAGCAGAGAGAGCAAGGGATCTAGTAAGAGCTACAGATTTACCAGTTCTTGTTGACATTGATACAGGATTTGGTGGAGTACTAAACGTAGCGAGAACAGCTGTAGAAATGGTGGAAGCGAAAGTTGCGGCTGTTCAGATTGAAGATCAACAATTACCAAAGAAATGTGGACATTTAAATGGTAAGAAACTTGTTACTACAGAAGAATTAGTTCAAAAAATTAAAGCGATTAAAGAAGTTGAGCCAAGTTTATATATTGTAGCACGCACAGATGCTCGCGGCGTGGAAGGATTAGATGCAGCGATTGAAAGAGCGAACGCATATGTAAAAGCAGGGGCAGATGCAATATTCCCAGAAGCGCTTCAATCGGAAGAAGAATTCCGTTTATTTACTAGCAAAGTGAATGCACCTTTATTAGCAAATATGACTGAGTTCGGGAAAACACCATATTATAGTGCAGAGGAATTTGCGAATATGGGCTTCCAAATGGTAATTTATCCTGTAACTTCACTTCGTGTTGCTGCAAAAGCATATGAGAATGTGTTTACGCTAATTAAAGAGACAGGTTCTCAAAAAGATGCACTTTCTAATATGCAAACGAGAAGTGAGTTATATGAAACAATTTCATATCATGACTTTGAAGACTTAGATACTGGAATTGCAAAAACAGTATTATCTGAAGATCAATAGGTAGAAGGACTTAGGCGATGAGAATACATCTTTGGCAAAACGAACTGCTTGATGTGAAAAATCATCGCCTTCTGTTTTCAATAGTAAGATATTCCACTCATCGTAGACGAGCATATGCAAAAAGCAATGAAGGCCGAAATGATAGGGGGATTCAGATGGAGAAAACGAAGTTACCATGGGATGAATTTTTTTCACTCAATAAAGATGTGAATAATACTTTCTTTACACCAGAAGATTTTTCAGGGGATGAAGATTTAATTGCAAAAACGACAGAACAATTCGTTAAACAAGAAATTGTCCCACAAATGGAGAATATTGAACAACATAACTATAAAGTTTCTCGTCAATTATTTGAGAAAGCTGGGGAACTTGGATTATTAGGCATTGAGGTACCAGAAGATTATGGTGGATTCGAGTTAGGAAAGGCTGTCTCAGGTCTTGTAGCAGAGAAAATGGGTTACGCTGGTGCATTTAGCGTTTCTTTTAATATACACGCCGGTGTAGGTACATTGCCTTACATATATTACGGAACGAAAGAACAGAAAGAAAAATATTTACCGAAAATCGCATCGGGAGAATGGATTGGGGCTTATGCTTTAACTGAGCCAAATGCTGGTTCTGATGCATTAAGTGCAAAAACGAGTGCAGTATTGAATGAAGAGGGTACTGCTTGGAAGTTGAATGGTGAGAAGCAGTGGATTACAAATGCTCATATGGCAGATGTATACGTTGTTTTTACGAAGACAAATAAAGGAATGACAGCGTTTATTGTCGAAAGAACATGTGAAGGTGTATCAATAGGATTAGAAGAAAAGAAGATGGGGATTAAAGGTTCTTCAACAGCGACGCTTATTTTA
Organism: Bacillus sp. JJ783; assembly: GCF_036963225.1. Lineage (NCBI taxonomy): Bacteria > Bacillati > Bacillota > Bacilli > Caryophanales > Bacillaceae > Bacillus > Bacillus sp. JJ783. Next base: position 4,915 of record NZ_JBALMG010000030.1, read on the forward strand.
GAAGATGTTGTCATCCCCGCTGAAAATGTTTTAGGGGAAGTTGGGAAAGGGCATCACGTAGCTCTTAATATTCTTAACTTCGCGAGACTAAAACTTGCTTTTGGAAATATTGGAACAGCAAAACAAGCAATTGGTTTGTCAGTTCAATATGGAAAGGAACGAAAGCAGTTCCAAACAGAATTAGTAGATTTTACGATGATTCAAGAGAAAATTGCAAATATGATTATTTCTACATATGGAGCAGAAAGTGCAGCTTACCGTACAGCGGGTGTAATTGATGAAGCAATTCATGAGAGTGATGAAGATCTTATGAAAAAAATGTCCCAATTTGCAATTGAATGTGCACTTAATAAAGTAAATGCTTCTGAAACACTTGGCAATATTGTAGATGAGGCTGTACAAATTCATGGTGGATACGGTTATATGCAAGAATACGAAGTAGAACGTTTATATCGTGATGCTAGAATTAGCCGTATTTTTGAAGGAACGAACGAAATTAATAGATTAACAGTTGCTAAAATGTTAATGAAACAATTTGAGCAAATTGAAGATCATGTAGTAGAAAGTGATATATCAAATGTAGAAAGAAACCATCGTTACATTTTATTATCGAAAAAATTGTTGAAACAATCTTTGAAAACGCTCTCTAAAACTCCGGACTTAAAAATTGATCAGGAGCAAGAATATTCACGTGTACTATCAAATATGTTGACGGACGTGTACGTCATGGAATCAGCATTTTTACGTACGAGGAAAGCAGTTAGTAAAAATGGTGAGGAAAAAGAGCGTACGAAGCAAATGATAACAGATGTTATTTGTGAAGAAGGATATCGTAAAGTAGAAGAAGCTTCGATTTCCATTCTTTCAGCAGCTGTCACAGAAGAACAAAATAGACAAGAAATATTAGCTGAAATCCGTCAATTATTAGTGCCTTTATACTCGAACTTATTTACGAAAAAGAGAGACATTGCGAAAGTTATTATAAATCGCGGGAAATATATTGTGTAAATAGGAGGAAAGCGATATGAAAAAGATTGGTTTTATCGGTTTAGGTAACATGGGTCTTCCAATGTCTAAAAATTTAGTTAAATCGGGATACACAGTATATGGAGTGGACTTGAATAAAGAGGCTGAAGCTTCCTTTGAAAAAGAAGGAGGAATTATCGGCTTATCAATCTCAAAACTAGCAGAGACATGCGATGTGATTTTTACAAGTTTACCTTCACCTCGTGCTGTGGAAGCGGTATATTTTGGGGAAGAAGGATTATTTGAAAATAGCCACTCGAATGTAGCTTTAATTGATACAAGTACAGTATCTCCACAATTAAACAAACAATTAGAGGAATCGGCGAAGGAAAAGAAAGTAGACTTTTTAGCAGCACCTGTTAGTGGCGGGGTAATTGGTGCAGAAAACCGTACATTAACGTTTATGGTTGGTGGATCGAAAGAAGTATATGAAAAAACTGAATCTATCATGGAAGTACTTGGAGCGAATGTTTTCCATGTTAGTGAGCAGATTGATAGCGGTACAACTGTTAAATTAATTAACAATCTATTAATTGGTTTTTATACAGCTGGTGTGAGTGAAGCTTTAACATTAGCGAAAAAGAACAATATGGATTTAGATAAAATGTTTGATATTTTAAATGTAAGTTACGGTCAAAGTAGAATTTATGAGCGTAATTATAAAAGTTTTATTGCATCAGAAAATTATGAGCCGGGCTTTACTGTAAATTTATTAAAGAAAGATTTAGGATTTGCGGTAGATTTAGCTAAAGAAAGTGAACTTCACTTACCAGTAAGTGAGATGCTATTAAACGTATATGAAGAAGCGAGTGAGGCAGGATATGGTGAAAACGATATGGCTGCTTTATATAAGAAAGTTAGCGAACAATTAATTTCTAATCAAAAATAGTGCACTTATAAAAATCATGATAAAAAAGGAGAGAATATAATGATTACAACTGAAATTAAACGCGTGAAAAATCATATTAATGGCGAATGGGTAGAATCTACTGGTACTGAAGTAGAAGCGGTTCCGAATCCGGCAACTGGAAAAATCATCGCTTACGTTCCACTTTCTCCAAAAGAAGATGTTGAAAAAGCTGTTGAAGCGGCAAAAGCGGCATACGAAACATGGTCTAAAGTGCCAGTTCCAAATCGTTCAAGACAACTATACAAATATCTACAACTGTTACAAGAAAATAAAGATGAGCTTGCAAAAATCATTACGCTAGAAAACGGTAAAACGCTAACGGATGCAACTGGTGAAGTACAGCGTGGTATTGAAGCGGTAGAACTTGCAACATCAGCACCAAATTTAATGATGGGACAAGCTCTTCCGAATATTGCTAGTGGAATTGATGGATCGATTTGGCGCTACCCAATCGGAGTTGTTGCTGGTATTACACCGTTTAACTTCCCGATGATGATTCCGTTATGGATGTTCCCACTTGCAATTGCTTGCGGTAATACATTCGTATTAAAAACATCTGAAAGAACACCACTTTTAGCTGAGCGACTTGTAGAGTTATTCTATGAAGCTGGTTTTCCAAAAGGGGTATTAAATTTAGTACAAGGCGGAAAAGATGTTGTAAATAGTATTTTAGAAAATAAAGATATTCAAGCAGTTTCGTTTGTTGGCTCTGAGCCAGTGGCACGCTACGTATATGAAACTGGTACAAAAAATGGTAAACGTGTACAAGCGTTAGCAGGTGCGAAAAACCATGCGGTTGTTATGCCAGATTGCAACCTTGAGAAAACAGTACAAGGTGTAATTGGGTCTGCGTTTGCAAGTAGTGGAGAGCGCTGCATGGCATGTTCAGTAGTAGCAGTAGTTGATGAAATTGCTGATGAATTCATTGATGTATTAGTAGCAGAAACGAAGAAGTTAAAAGTAGGTGACGGTTTCAACGAAGATAATTATGTTGGACCATTAATCCGTGAATCTCATAAAGAACGTGTTTTAGGCTATATTAATAGTGGTGTAGCAGATGGAGCAACTTTACTAGTAGATGGCCGTAAAATCAATGAAGAAGTTGGAGAAGGTTACTTTGTTGGTGCAACAATCTTCGATGGCGTAAATCAAGAGATGAAAATTTGGCAAGATGAAATTTTCGCTCCGGTATTAAGTATTGTAAGAGTTAAAGATTTAGAAGAAGGTATCAAACTGACAAATCAATCTAAATTTGCAAATGGTGCGGTTATTTATACATCAAATGGTAAGCATGCACAAACATTCCGTGATAACATCGATGCTGGTATGATCGGTGTAAACGTAAACGTTCCAGCACCAATGGCATTCTTCGCATTTGCAGGAAATAAAGCTTCATTCTTTGGGGATCTTGGTACAAATGGTACGGATGGCGTTCAATTTTATACACGCAAAAAAGTTGTAACTGAGCGCTGGTTTTAATAAAGTGAAATGATAATGAGTGGGGTGCATTCCCACTCATTATCAAAATAATACAAACGAAAATACAC
>NZ_JBALMG010000031.1:0-255 GCF_036963225.1 Bacillus sp. JJ783
GGCTCATGGGGCGGAGGATTTTTCCCAGGAAGTTTTGCAGGAGGAGTAGTAGGAGGACTTACAGCTGGAGCGTTAACAGGTGCAGCTAGTGGTGGGGGATATTACCCAGCTCCATATCCAGTAACTTACCCAACGCCATATCCAACACCATATCCAGGTTACCAGCAAATATCGAATCCATATTATTAAACAAAAAAAGAGGATACCCTCTTTTTGTTTAATAATGTATATATTTATAAAATACTTCCAAAATGA